>JAUHXW010000445.1 GCA_030426705.1 Gammaproteobacteria bacterium | reverse complement strand
TTCCTGATAAACTGAACACAAGCTGAATAAAAGAGCCTTTTACTCAATGGCTCAGAACCGAATAAAGGGCTATAAGATCTATTAATCCGCCTCACCACGGTATTTTTTCAGTTCATTAACTGTCAGTACATAAGCTTTGCGGGCTTTTTCAATGTTTTTAACCACCTCTTGGTAATTTTTTTCAATGGCGGCTTCCTCCACTTTTTTGCAAAAGTGGCTGAAACCTGTGGCACCAATATTGGCGCCGGTGGATTTTAATGTATGGGCCGTTTGTCGTGCTTCGGTATAGTCTTGGGTTTGGTTGAAGGTTTTCAGTTTATCCAGCATTTCAGGAGATTCCTGTTGAAATAAATCCAGCAGAGAATTGGTTTCCTGGCCCATAAAGGTTTGGATTTCTGCCAAGGCTTTGACATCCAACCATTTTTCATTGATGGATTCTTGTGTGACCGGCACTTCGACTGTTTCAGGGGATTCATCACTGGATTTTGTTGTATCTGCAAAAGGATCCCATTTGTTCAGGGTTTTTTCCAGCACATAACGATTAAGCGGCTTGGACATATAATCATCCATACCTGCAGCCAAACATTTTTCCTTATCTCCCAACATGGCATTGGCCGTCATGGCTATGATGGGGGTGTGGTTCAAGCTGTGATTGGCTTCGTATTTTCGAATACGTTTGGTACAAAAATATCCATCCATGACTGGCATTTGACAATCCATCAGAATCAATCGATATCTGGTTTTTTTGGCTTTGTTAAGTGCTACCATGCCATTTTCTGCCACATCAAAAGGAAAGCCTATATAGTCAATCAATTTTTGCGCCACTTTCAGATTAACTTCATTGTCTTCAACCAATAAAATGGTTTTCGAAATGTGCTTTAAATCAACATCGGTTTTGGTTACCATTTCACCAGAGTCTTCGTCAGTTTCTTCTGCTTCAGCAGTATCTACCAACCCCAAGTCTGGTTGTTCGGTATCGAGCTCCATTACCTTTTCTGGAGCAAAACGGCGTTCAAATTCACCAATAATCATTTCCATGTCTTTTTCAGGGTTGATGATTTGAATGTTTTTATATTGTCTGATGCCAGCAATGTGTTCACTCTTACTGATGGCACAAATCCATACATCATCCAATTCACCTTTTTCAACCAGCAAAAGTACCTGCCTGAAAGTTTTGGCGTTGGTGTCAAAGTCAATGAACAATAAGGTGGTTTTACCGTCCTGAATGCCTCTGGCTGCTTTTATCCTGGATAAGGCATGTTGATAATTTAATGAGGTTTGTACAGGCAATTGCAGCTTTTCTAATTTACCTTGAATGTTTTTGAACAAAGCTGGATTGGTATTGACCAAAATGGCTTGATGGTGATGTACTTCAGAACCACCTTCCAATCCATTTCCAGCGGATTTGCTGAAAGGTATTTCAAACCAAAAGGTACTGCCGATGCCTTGTTTAGACTCAACGCCAATTTGACCCTTCAAGAGCTCAACTATCTTTTTACTGATGGCCAAGCCTAAACCAGTACCACCAAATTTTCTGGTGGAAGAGTTATCTGCCTGGGTAAACGCATTGAATAATTTTTCTACCTGGTCAGCAGGAATGCCTATGCCTTGATCTTTGACTGTGAATCGAATCAATTCATTGGCTGTGAAATTTTTAACCCTTTTAACCTCAACAGCAATTTTACCATGATCGGAAAATTTGATGGCATTGGATAAAATATTGGTCAAGACCTGACGAATCCTGATCGGGTCAC
>JAUHXW010000444.1 GCA_030426705.1 Gammaproteobacteria bacterium | reverse complement strand
TTTTTACCCGCAGAACCTTTATCGGTGGTGGCTGAATCCTGGCCTTTGGTTAAACCATAACAACCATTATTCATCACAATATAAACCATGTTCAAATTGCGCCTGACCACATGGGCAAATTGCCCCATGCCAATGGAGGCCGTGTCACCATCACCCGAAACACCTATATACAACAAATCTTTATTGGCCATATTGGCGCCAGTGGTCACAGAAGGCATACGACCATGCACTGAATTAAATCCATGCGCTTTGCCCAAAAAATATGTAGGCGTTTTGGAAGAACAGCCAATACCAGAAATTTTGGCGATTTTATGGGGCTCCAAATTCAAATCGAAACATGATTTGATGATGGCGGCACTGATGGAATCATGGCCACATCCAGCGCACAGGGTCGACAGCGCACCTTCATAGTTTTTGATGGAATAACCCCTATCATTGGTGTGGTTTTCCGGATGCCTGAAATTGGGTCTGATAAAAGTCATTTCAGTCCTCCTGCTTGATTCGCTTTGTTTTGTAAATATCCTTGAATTTCATCGACCAAATACTCGGCGGTAATCGGCATGCCGTCAATATTCAAAACCTCAATAAACTGACCTGGATTTACGCCCAGTTCGTTGACTAACAGGGTTTTCATTTGTGCGTCTCTGTTTTGTTCAATGACAAAAATTTCATCATGAGCGGCAACAAATTCTGCCACTTCTTTTCCAAATGGAAAAGCTTTAATGCGCATCGCATCAATCGGTTGAGTTGCTCTTAACTTGTCCAATGCTTCTTTACTGGAATAATCACTGGTACCATAATAAATGACACCAACCGCATGTTCATTGCTTGAAATTTCAGCTGTAGGCACAAGTTTTTTTGCTGTATCCCATTTAACCAATAACCTTTGCATACCTCTGGCGTAGACCTCACCATCTTCAGTATAAGTAGCGTATTCATCATGCGACGAGCCACGGGTAAAATAAGCACCTTTTTCCGGATGAGTTCCCGGTATCGTTCGATAGGGAATACCGTCGCCATCCACATCCAGATAACGTCCCCAGCGTTCACTCAATTCATCAAGCTGTTGCTCGTTAAGTACTTTACCCCGATCATAGACATGCGCATCATCCCAATGGATTGGATCACATTGGTGTACATTCATGCCAAGATCTAAATCACTCATCAGGATAACTGGTGTCTGTAATCTTTCTGCCAAATCAAATCCCTCAACTGTCATCTCAAAACATTCTGTCGGGTTGGCTGGAAACAGCAACACATTCTTGGTATCACCATGTGAAGCGTACGCTGCCGCAATTAAATCAGATTGCTGTGTTCGGGTGGGCATGCCGGTACTTGGACCGGTTCTTTGAATATCCATCAGCATCACTGGAATTTCGGAAAAATAAGCCAATCCCAAGAATTCACTCATCAATGACACCCCTGGACCAGACGTGGCAGTAAAAGCCCTGGCTCCATTCCAACTGGCACCAATCACAATACCAATCGCCGCCAATTCGTCTTCTGCTTGCAGAATGGCAAATTTGTTTTTACCTGTTTCGGCATCTACCCGATACATTTTGCAAAATTTTTCAAAGGCCTCAACCACTGAAGTTGAAGGGGTGATGGGGTACCAACCAGCGACCGTAGCGCCGGCATATACCGCGCCCAAACCGGCTGCGGCATTGCCCTCCATCAAAATTTGGTCACCACATAAATCACGGCGGTGTATGTTCAAACCACAGACATCAGTATGATGTTCCTTGGCATAATCAAAACC
>JAUHXW010000111.1 GCA_030426705.1 Gammaproteobacteria bacterium | reverse complement strand
AGTAACCGCGCCCAACTCCAAGGCTACCTTCAAATCACCGGCCTCTCGCGGGGAATGCTCCTGGGTTTCTCCAACCAGGAGGCGGGCCGCTACAAGGGGTTTTATTGAATCAAGCCAGTTTTTGGGGAGGTGGTATATATGCCTCAAATGAAGCAGAAGTGATCATTGTCAGCCAATCGATTTTTTCTGTTGGTAAAGCTGTGGTGAGCGGCAACTCTGCTGATAATGGTGGTGGTATAGGTGTAAGCAGTGGTGCAAGCCTGTTAGCCAGGGATGCTGTTATCAATGGTAACACCGCCAGCCTAACAGGGGGTGGTATCCGATCCTCTGATGGACATGTAACCGTTGAACGTACCCTTGCGGGCGCACAGTGCCACACCGAGGATCGTTGTTCAACAATTTCTGACAATACTGTTACTGGAAACGATCCAGCTTTTCATGGCGGTGGCGCCATAGCTACCTTTGGGGGAACCTTGAAAGTCACTGGCACCTATTTTGAAGAAAACAGTGCATTTTTTGGTAGTGCCATCAGAGCCAGGTTTATGCCTTTCGAATCGGTATTTACTGATGTGAGTGTGGTTGGGAATGTTTTTGCCAAAAATACAAATGCGCCTCAAGTTATTTACCTTGATGAATCTTCTGCTCATATTGGATTTTCAACTTTTGTGGACAATGAAGACATGGACAGGATAGTGGAGGTGGCTTACCCAACAACTTTTAGCGACATTCATGAAGTCTTGGTGGTGGGGTCAATATTCTATGAATTCAATGGGTCTACTGAAGCTGTTACTTTAACTACCTTAGGGTCTACTCCAGATGGGGATTGTAACCGGGTTGACCCGCTTGGCTCGTTTGCTCTTGAGCCCCGGTCAACGAGTCAAACACCAGATTTTGTTGATCGCGTTTCAGGTGACTATCGGTTGGTCAATACTTTTGTGGATTATTGTAATTCAAGTTTATTGGGGTCAAGATCCAATTATTCAGCCAACGGTTTGATCAGACCTGTTGATGATGCCTGGCCAAATCTACATGGCACCTATGATTTGGGTGGTCTTGAGCGCTATGACTTGGATCTTATTTTTGCTGATGGGTTTGAATAGATTTTTGAAGGTATGTCCTTGGGGCTTACGCTTACCGCTCCAACTCGGATTACGGCATTCCATTTCTGCCTTTTTGCTTCGCAAAACCGCAAAAAATCCATTGCCTATCCTGCAGCACACCTCCTTCCCTGGAGGCGTCATTCATTTTGTTCCCGACTAAAATTAAAGCCGCCCCCAAGGATGGCGGTGTTAGGGTCGAGTCAGGAACGGAGACCGAGACCGCGGCGGACATGACATGTAACTTGGCACGAATGACGCCATTCACACAAGGCTTCTTGTTTCTGATAAAACTGTTCAAAGTTCTACTAAAATAATCTCAAAACCATTCTCAAAAATGGGTACTTCAGGTTCAACTTCAATGGCGCCAACATCAACTCTGCCATCTTGAATTCTTGTGTTACCTTCGAAATCGGTAAGGCCAACTCCCCATTGGAAACTGAATGGCGGTGGAACAGGCACGAAAACTGGTGAGTTGCGGCCTTGGTTTATCCCAGGTGAGGCGATGGTTGGCTTAAAATTTAAAAAGCCACTTTCAAAAATGGGTGCTTCTGAGTAATTATTTGCAATGTTTTGAATAGTGGTGCCTGTATAAGTATTGATGTTGTTGTTATATAAATAGGATTCTGTAGAGGTGCTATTTGGACGAGAAAACCAGGCATCGTGACCATCGTTGTTATAAAAAAGATTGTTGGCAACAAACAATCCTGCACCTTCACTAAAAACGGCTCTGAGTCCTGAGTGCACACTTGAATCGTTTGCCAGAGATGAGTTATTTACAAGTGTATTGTTATTAAAGTAGATACCAAGTTCACTGTTGTTTAAATCCAGCGTGCCATCACCGGTGGTGTTTTGATTGAGGGCGAATATGCTGTTTCTTACAGTGATTTTACGGCCTCTTGAGACCTCAAGGGCAGAATGGAAGTTGCCTTTGTTGTTGATGAAGGCCACTTTTTCGATGATGACATCTCCTACGTAACCAGTCCAACCAAATAAATCAAGTCCGCCGGTACTGCCAGGCAATGCGTTGCCATTGATTATAGTGAGGTTGGAAATGGTGATGTCATTGTCATCATAAGCAATGATATCCAATACTTTTTGGCTATTGTCTCCATCTAAAATGGTGTCAAAGGGTGGGTTAATTTGTTGTCCGCAAGGATTACCAAAAAAATCACTCCAACCGCCACTGATGGACAAATCATATCCATCAAACCCAGAAAATGTAAAACCTCCTTCATAATTGCCAACAGCAATTTTAATCACATCATGTTGGTCGTTATGTTCTGCTGTGGAAAGAGCAGTGGTCAATTCTGTGCTGTTGGTCGCACAAAATTCAGCTGCCTGGCTGTTTAATATACATTGCCATGAAAACAGCAGGATTACAGATATTTTTTTTAACTGCATAAGTCACCTTTTTATTTTAAGATAGGTAACTAATGCAACCAATGTCTGAATCCGAACATTTTTTTGAAATTTAAATACGGGTGTTATGTTTGATCCATCTAAAACCGCTATTTTGATTGAGCAATCAAAACAAGGTGATAAGCGCGCCAATGAACAGTTGGCTGAATATGTTTATCCCACCTTATTGAGTTGGGCGCATGGCAGAATTCCCAGAACCTTGGACAGTTTGATTGATACCTCTGATGTGGTTCAGGAAACCTTGGTCAAAGGTATGCATAAACTGAATGACTTTCAGTCATTAAGACCAGGGGCTTTTTTGGCCTATTTGCGCCGAATTTTTATCAATAACATCAACCAAAAGCTCAGGTCAGAAAAAGCCAAGCAGTCACTTGAAGAAGATCATTTGCACCAATCCAAACTGATATTAAAGGATGATATTGAAGAGTTGGTTATTTATGAAGCGGCATTGCTTGAACAGGACATCATCATATTGAGGGTTGAATTCGGTATGTCATTTAATGAAATTGCTTTGGCATTAGAAAAAAACAGTGAAGATGCTGCCAGAATGCAGTTTAACCGCGCTTTGGCAAAATTGTTAAAGTTTATAAAGTTGTGAAGGAGCAAGAAAAAGACAAACTACTTCAGGCGCTCAAAAAGCTGACCGGTGAGCTTTCTATTGAACAGGAACATGAGTTGTTCAATGAATCGAACCTTGAAAAAATCAATTTACTTAATAAGGTCAAGCAACAATTTAATCAATATCCTGAGTGCTCTTTGAATCCAGAGACAAACTTTCCTCAAGCGCATTGGGGCGGTTTGCAAATCAAAGACCAGATTGCTTCGGGAGGTATGGGTGAGGTGTATTTGGCTTTTGATCCCATTTTAAACCGGGACGTCGCGGTAAAATTTCTTTCCAAGCAAACCAGTCGATACATTTCTCCTGATGAGTTTATTGAGGAAGCGAGGCGTGTGGCTAAAATCAGGCATCCGCACATCATGGCGATCTTTGGTGCGCAAGTTGATCAAAATGTGGCTGGTTTTTGGTCAGAGTTCCTCAAGGGCAAAACATTGGCGGAATTTAATATTCAGTCTCTGGGCTATAACGAAAAACTGAATCTTGCGCTTCAATTGGCTAACGCAGTCAAAGCCATCCACAAAAACCATTTGGTACATGCAGACATCAAGCCCCAGAATGTCATGATTGAGCCAGGTCGAGGCGCCGTATTGATGGATTTTGGTGCAGGGCATGACTTGAAAGAACAAGCTGTTAACTTGGTAAGTGCTTTCACACCATTGGCCATGGCTCCTGAATTGTTTCATAAGAATAAAGCCACCAGTGCGTCAGATGTTTACGCTTTGGGCGTGGTTTATTACTACATCTTCAATGATGGGGAATATCCGTATAAACCAGCCAGCATGTCAGAATTAAAGAAATTGTTGCAGCAACCCGTTCAACAGTTGAGCTTTCAGAAATTGCCAGCATTTTTGAAGCGTTTGATTATGCAAATGCTGGACAATAATCCCGACAATCGACCCGCTGTTCAACAGATTAGGAACCATTTGATTGAGCTCAAACAAAGGCCGTTAAAACGGATGAAAAGAACTGCAATTGCTTCAGTTTTTATGATGTTGACTGCGGTGTTGGTGCTCAGTCTGATTAATTACCATCAGCTAAAGAAGGAACAAGAAAAGACCCGTTTATCACTGAAAGAGACCTCAGAAATCAACAAGTTGATGTACGATTTGTTGTCAACCGTGACACCCTCGCGAAAAGGGAAAGATGTTCTGATGATAAACGTCCTTAATGAGCTGATAGCCAATACCAAAGCGTCACACAACATAAATGACACAACAAAGGGTCGAGCACTGGCCACTTTGGCCACGTCGCAATTTAATCTGGGGTTTCAAAGACAGGGCTTAACGGTTATTGATCAGGTGCTGTCAAATGATCAAATTTCACCAGAGTTAAGAGTCCATATCTTATTGAGAAAAGGACAACTTTTACAGCAATATATTGAAATGACCCACCAGCAAAGATTAAAGGAGATTGCTCGTATTGTCTCGACAGTAAAAGATATCATTAGATTGGAAGAAGACTTTGATCCTCAGTTGGGAGCAGAGCTGGCATATTTAAAAGCTCTGCTTAAAGAAGGAAATGATGATTTTGATGGAGCCAAAGAGTCCTTACTTGTGGCAATTAAATATTGGCAATCACAAGAGCCAAGCAAAAGTAATGAGCTACAGCTATTTAAGGTTATCAATCACTTGGGTAATATGCACAGTGTTCAAGGACAATTTTTACAGGCAAGTCAATATTACCAATCGGCTTTGGACCTGGCCCATAAGTATGCTGAAAATGATGTGAATGCCAGTATCATTGATGCAAGAACAAATTTGGCAACCACCCTGGCTCAAGCCGGTCGGCCAAAAGAGTCGTTGGCTGTTTTGGAGACCTTGCAAAAAGAATCAGGCCAGTACTTTGGTAAGGAGCATCCAAAGCACCTGATCATAACCATTAACTTTATAGGCAACCTGAACCAACTGGAAGAATTTCAAAAAGCGCTAGAAGTTGAAACTCAATATCTACCTGTCTTTGAGTCTCTGGGAAACACAAATGGTACATTTTATCTTTATTTCCAGTCAGCCTTAGCCAACACCAAATTGGGCTTGGGACAATCCAGAAAAGCAGCAGAGACCTACTTAAATATCATTGATAAAGCATCCAGACACATGGGTGAATATCACGAATTTACTTTATCAACAGTATTTAACCTTGCAGAATTGTATAACAAGCAGAACCAGCCTGAAAAGGCAAAGACACTATTGGATAATTATCTGGCGATATCAGAAGAAAAATTGGGCCCCAAACACCAGGTCACCCTTGAAATGTTAGAGGCCAAAGCCTGGGCCTTGTATTTAAGTGATGAAATGAGTGAAGCGTTAAAAACGATTCAAAACGTCATAGAACTGAAAAATCAGGTTTATGGACCTGACAACGCTTTTACTTTGCAGGCCAAAGATAAACTCAATGACATGGAAAAGCCGGTTCAATGAGATGTTTGATTGATGAACTTGTATAACCGGGCAACAACTTGATCATCAATGTTCTCTTGATGAGACCAAGTTGTGATAACAAAAAAATAACAATGTTTGAAGATATTTGGCATATCACATGGTAGAATTGCCGCGTTTGACCTGTGCGACATTTGGTCGCATTCATTGAATAGATTAAAGGTCTTGGTTTTCAAAAATTCATTAGGGTATAAATTTATGAAAAAAGCGCAAATGAAATTCATGACGCTGATTGCTGGTTTGTTGGGTTCGACCTTAGCAGCGGCAGAATATGGATTGAATTTAAGAGAGGGTGTCACGAAGTTCAGTCAGACAGCCTATGAAATGCACACGTTCACTTTATGGATATGTATTTTTATTGGTGTTGTTGTGTTTGGGGCAATGATAGTTTCTATCTTTTCTCACAGAAAGTCCAAAGGCTATAAACCTGAGCAATTCACTCACAGCACCACAGCCGAGGTGATTTGGACCATTATTCCAATTTTGATTCTGGTGGTGATTGCGATTCCGGCAACCAAAGCTTTGATTGAGATGGAAAACCCAACCACTGAAGATGGTAAGCGCATGCAAATGGATATGACCATTAAAGTCACTGGTTACCAGTGGAAATGGAAATATGACTATATGGAAGAAGGCATCAGTATTTTAAGTACCCTTGCCAAAGACAGTAATGAGGCCAGAATGAAGGGGTCAGGAATTGATCCAAATACGGTAGAAAACTATTTGCTAGATGTTGACAACCCATTGGTGATTCCAGCCAATACCAACATCAGATTTTTATTAACCGCCGATGATGTGATTCATTCCTGGTGGGTGCCTGATTTTGGTTGGAAACGAGATGCCATTCCAGGATTCATCAATGAAGCCTGGACCAATGTGCAAACACCAGGTACCTATCGTGGCCAATGTGCCGAGTTATGTGGTAAAGACCATGGGTTTATGCCTATCGTGGTTGAAGTGCTGAGTAAAGAAGATTATGCCAGTTGGGTTGCGGATCAAAAAGGCGAGCAGGCTGAAGCAGCTGAAATGGTACAAACTGAATGGAGCAAGGATGACTTGATGGCCAAAGGTGAAGAAGTCTATAACACCCAATGTGCTACTTGTCATTTGCCGACAGGTGCTGGTATGCCACCGGCTTTTCCAGCTTTGGCAGGCAGCGAAATTGTCAATGGACCCGCTGAAGCACAAATTGAGCTGGTGTTAAATGGCAAAACAGGCACTGCCATGCAAGCTTTCGGTAACATTTTGTCTGAAACTGACATTGCTGCTGCCATCACATATACCCGAAATTCTTTTGGCAATACAGCAGGTGACGTTGTTCAACCTGCTACAGTCAAAAGCATGAAACAATAATTAAGAGGATTTATTATGAGTCACGATATTACACATGATGAAATGTCCCACGGTCATGATCATGACCACAAACCCAAAGGGTTCGTGAAAAGATGGTTGATGACCACCAACCACAAAGACATCGGCACCTTGTACCTGATATTTGCGTTTGCGATGTTTATTTTGGGTGGTGCCATGGCGATGATCATTCGTCTGGAATTGTTTCAGCCGGGTTTGCAGTTTGTAGAACCTGATTTCTTTAACCAAATGACCACCATGCATGCTTTGATCATGGTGTTTGGTGCAGTGATGCCGGCTTTTGTCGGATTGGCCAACTGGATGATTCCAATGATGATTGGCGCGCCTGACATGGCATTGCCACGCATGAATAACTGGTCATTCTGGATTTTACCATTTGCTTTCACCTTATTGGCTTCTACTTTGTTTATGGAAGGTGGTGCGCCAGCGGGTGGTTGGACCATGTATCCACCACTGGTGTTGCAAGGTGGGCATAATGTGGCTTATTTGGTATTTGCAGTGCATTTGATGGGTATTTCATCCATCATGGGTGCGATTAATGTGATTGCCACCATTATGAACATGCGTGCACCTAATGTCGGTTACCTGAACATGCCTTTGTTTGTTTGGACCTGGTTGATAACAGCTTTCTTATTGATTGCTGTGATGCCAGTACTGGCGGGTGCAGTAACCATGTTGTTAACCGACCGTTATTTTGATACCAGCTTCTTTAATGCAGCCGGTGGTGGTGATCCTGTGTTGTTCCAGCATATTTTCTGGTTCTTTGGTCATCCCGAAGTGTACATCATGATTCTGCCTGCGTTTGGTGTGGTGTCAGAAATTATCCCAACTTTTGCCCGTAAACCTTTGTTCGGTTATGTTTCCATGGTTTATGCAACAGCGGGTATTGCGTTCTTATCATTCATCGTATGGGCACATCACATGTTTTCTGTTGGCATGCCACTGGGTGGCGAATTGTATTTCATGTATGCCACCATGATGATTGCAGTTCCGACAGGCGTGAAAATCTTTAACTGGGTTGCAACCATGTGGAAAGGTTCAATGACCTTTGAAACACCGATGTTGTTCTCCCTGGCTTTTGTGATTTTGTTTACCATTGGTGGTTTCTCAGGGGTGATGATGGCTCTGGCTCCAGTTGACTTGCAGTACCATGATACATATTTTATTGTGGCTCACTTCCATTATGTGTTGGTAACCGGTGCGGTATTTGCCATTATTGCGGGGGCTTACTACTGGCTGCCTAAATGGTCTGGTCATATGTACAACGAGCGATTGGGTAAAATACACTTCTGGTGGTCAACCATATCTGTGAATGTGTTGTTCTTCCCACAACATTTCTTGGGATTGGCGGGTATGCCAAGACGTATTCCTGATTACTCAACTCAATTCGCTGAGTTCAATATGTGGTCATCCATTGGTGGATTTGCCTTTGGTTTGGCACAAGTGTTCTTTATCTTCATTGTGTGGAAAACTGTGAGGGGTGGCGAAAAAGCCACGGCTCAGGTTTGGGAAGGTGCTAAGGGTTTGGAGTGGACCGT
>JAUHXW010000110.1 GCA_030426705.1 Gammaproteobacteria bacterium | reverse complement strand
GCCATCAAGGAACTACAAGGGCAGGGCTATGACATTCCTGACTTTCCGGAAGAACCTAAAAATGATGAAGAGCAGGCCATCAAGGCCAAATATGCCACCGTGCTGGGCTCAGCGGTTAATCCGGTGTTGCGTGAGGGAAATTCAGACCGTCGTGTAGCAGCTGCAGTTAAGGCCTATGCGCAAAACAATCCACACCGCCTGGGTGAAATCAAAGCCGACTCAAAAACCCACGTGGCACACATGGATGCCAATGATTTTTACGGCAGTGAACAATCCTACGTGATGCCCCAAGCTGACGAAGTTCGCATTGAACACGTTGATAATGATGGCAATGTCACGGTGATGAAGTCTGGTTTGGCTTTACAAGCGGGTGAAGTGATTGATTCATCCTGTATGAGCAAAAATGCCCTGCGTGCGTTTTATGCCAAAGAATTCAAGGCTGCCAAAAACTCTGGTGTGTTGTTGTCATTGCACCTGAAAGCCACCATGATGAAAGTTTCTGACCCCATCATGTTTGGTCATGCCGTTGAGGTCTATTATGAAGAAGTGTTCAAAAAACATGCTGAGTTGTTTGCTGAAATTGGCGTGGAAGCCAACAACGGCATTGGCAATGTTTACAACAAAATTCAGCAATTACCTGCGAATAAACAGGCTGAAATCAAAGCTGATATCGAGGCAGTGTATGAGCATCAAGCGGCATTGGCCATGGTCGATTCAGACAAAGGCATCACCAATTTGCATGTGCCTAATAATGTGATTATCGATGCGTCCATGCCTGCAGCGATTAAATCGTCAGCAAAAATGTGGAATGCCGACGGTCAATTGCAAGACACCAAAGCGATCATTCCAGACCGTTCTTATGCGGGCATTTATCAGGAAATCATTGAATATTGTCAGGAGCATGGTGCTTTTGATGTTGCCACCATGGGCAATGTTTGTAATGTGGGGCTGATGGCACAAAAAGCCGAAGAATATGGTTCGCATGACAAAACTTTTGAAATTGAACAAGCCGGCATGATGCGCGTGGTTAATTCATCGGGTGAAATTTTGATGCAGCATGAAGTTGAGCCAGGCGATATTTGGCGCGCATGTCAAACCAAAGACCTGCCGATTAAAGACTGGGTCAAGCTGGCGGTTACACGTGCCAGAAACACCGGTTCTGCAGCCATCTTTTGGTTGGATGAAAACCGTGCCCATGACCGCAACCTGATTGAAAAGGTGGAAACTTATTTACCAGAACATGACACATCGGGTTTGGAAATCAAAATCATGAATCCTCGCAAAGCCATGCGTTACACCTGTGAGCGTGTAACTGCTGGTTTGGACACCATTTCGGTTACTGGTAACGTGTTGCGTGATTATTTGACTGATTTGTTTCCGATTCTGGAATTGGGCACTTCAGCCAAGATGTTGTCTATCGTGCCATTGTTGGCTGGTGGTGGTTTGTTTGAAACCGGTGCCGGTGGTTCAGCGCCGAAACACGTTGAGCAATTTGTCAAAGAAGGTCATTTGCGTTGGGATTCATTGGGTGAATTTTTGGCTTTGGCGGTTTCTTTGGAAGACATCGCTGATAAAACCAACAATGCCCAAGCCAAAGTGTTGGCAGAAGCTTTGGATGATGCCAACAAACGCTATCTGATGCACAACAAAGCGCCATCACGTAAAGTCAATGAAATGGATAATCGCGGTTCACAATATTACTTGACCAAGTATTGGGCGAAAGCATTGTCCAGACAAGATGATGATGCTGCTTTGAAAGCAACATTTACCGAAGTTTTTGAACAACTGCAAAATAACGAAGACAAGATTCTTCAAGAACTCATTGATGCGCAAGGTGCTGCAGTCGATATCGGCGGCTATTATGAACCCAATGATGCGATGGCAGAAAAAGCCATGCGTCCAAGCGCTACCTGGAATCAAATTATTGATTCGATTTAAACCAAGTCGTCCTGAGGCCCGGTATTGGAAACATTCCAATATCGCGTCTTGAGCTTCGCTCAAATCGCAATATTTCCATCACCTGGCCTCAGTATGACACACTTTTTCAAATCATTCAGTTGATTGCCGGCGAGCCGCCGGCGATCCAATGAATTGAATAACTCTTAAAGAATTGATCAGTTTTAGTGGAATCTGAGTCAATTTTCAGTCTTGAAAAATGCAAGCATCAACAATGCTTAACACATCATTGAGAAAGTATTTGTCTGCTTTCTCGATAAATTTAGCTTTTCGGGCTTTGTAATCAATTGACTTCATTTGCTCTACCATCACAAACCCAGTTAGATTTGTGACATCAGAAACATCAACATGAAACGGAATTCTGCGATCTATATTGGTCAAAGGGCAAACGATGGCCAAGCCAGTTGCTTTATTGAATTGCTGGTTACTGATAACCAAAGCTGGACGCCGCCCTTTTTGTTCATGACCTGTTTGAGGATTAAAATTTAAAACGATAAAGTCACCCTTTTCCGGAATGTAGTTCACCATTCTTCCTTACCTTCTGGCTCTCCCCAGTCTTCTTCAGAAACTTTATAATCTGCGGGCATTTCTGCAATCAAATCCCCGATTGCATATTTACCATGAACTTTATTGGTTGGTGTGATAATTATATTTCCATATTCAACTGTTAAACTAACTTCTTCCCCAGGTTTAATGAATGATTTTTCGAGGATGTTTTTAGGAATTCTGATTCCTTGACTGTTACCCCATTTTTGAATTTTTGTTAGCATTGTAATGGCTTTTAAAATTACGTATATCCAAGTATATACATAGGTGTTTGCTAGTACAAGGGAATTCACCAGGTGAGTAGCTATGTTTAGGTTGAGTATGTCAAAGTATAGTAAATCGCCAGCGGCTCGCCGGTATTCTTAACACAGTGAAAGGATTGCCGGCGAGCCGTCGGCGGTCCATTATTTTTAGAAGTCTTTAAAAATTTCCGCAGTTTGACTGCCATCACGTTCACCTTCGTCCAACCAGGTTTGACAATGTTTGATAACTAATTCAGTCAAAAAATGCATGTGATCGTCATGGGCATTCAGAGCGGGTATGTAACTGAAGGTTTCACCACCTGCATCCATAAAATACCCTTTGTTTTCCACAGCGATTTCTTCCAGAGTTTCCAGACAGTCGGCAGGAAATCCGGGGCAAATCACCTGTACATGCTTAACGCCTTGTTGTGGCAAGGCTTTTAAGGTGTCCATGGTATAGGGTTTGAGCCATTCCTCACGGCCAAAGATGGATTGGAATGTGACCTGGTATTGGTCTTTGGACAATCCCAGGTTTTCAGCCAGCAGCCTACTGGTTTTGAGACATTCACAATGGTATGGATCGCCGTTGATTAAATAACTCTTGGGAACACCGTGAAATGACATCAACAATTGATCGGGTTGGCCATGTTGTTGCCAATGTGTTTTGACGCTGTTGGCTAAGGCCTGAATATATGCAGGGTGGTCATGGTAATGGTTGATAAAGCGCGCTTCAGGTATCAATCGCCAGGTCTGTAACTCATCAGTGACTGCATCAAATATTGAAGCGGTGGTTGAAGCTGAATATTGTGGGTATAGCGGTAATACCAGTAAGCGATCTACGTTTTGTGTTTTGAGTTGACGTAAACCGTGTTTGATAGACGGGTTGCCATAACGCATCGCCAGTTCAGTCACGATTTCGAAATTTTGTTCTTTTAACAGCGAAGATATGGCTTGTTGTTGTTGCAAGCTTACATCCATCAAAGGAGAACCATCACCCAACTCACCCCAAATACTGGCATAGGCTTCTGCCGAGCGTTTGGGCCTGATGTTCAAAATCACACCATTGAGAATCAACCACCAAATCCAACGTGGAAACCTGGTTTCTACTATTCTTGGATCGGACAAAAACTCTTTCAGATATGTACGCAGTGCTTTAGTCGTGGGTGCATCAGGCGTGCCCAGATTAACCAGTAATACGCCAATTTTCATGGCATCGCCATGTTGATAATGTGTGGTGTTAAGGTAGTTCAAAGCAAAACCATCTATTCAAATATAAAATGATATTTTAGCGTTTCAAAGTGAGTTCGGGGTAAAAGATTGAAAGTTAAATTATTAGAGCCTTTTATGTCTCTATACCAATAACGGTACAATAATATTCACTGACAATGGTTTCGATTTGTCTTACGTCTTCCTTGTTGAATGCAAAAAGAATGTAGTCTTGATACCAGCGGTCGTCTTTCCAATGATAAATGTCATCGGCATTGCCACCTGATTTTGTATGTGAAATCAGCTTCTGCTCTTTTAATTTTCCTACCAATTCCTTATTGATTTCTTCACTTTGCATGCGGATTTGAATTTTGACGTCACCTTTTATCGGTTTATTTTCAGTCGCTATGCGCTTAGCCTCCACTGCAGAGACTTGCTGAGTCATGATTTCAGAATCAGCCAAAACTTTTTCGAGAGATGACAAGTGCTCAACCCTAACCCAAATCACCTGTGGTGCGATCAAATCTAAATCCTGAATAAAATCCCTTGCTGCTAACCATGAATCAAAAACCTCATGTTCCTTTAAAGCAGACATCAATGGAATCATGGGAAAAGGCTGAGACAATGGCTCAAGCTTCAAAGGTATTTTTTGGTTAGTCGCTTTAATCATCTTTTTTGTTGAGGAGAAACAATCTGATCAAGTACATATTTAAAATTTTTTCAAAGTATTCTTGGACTGAACATTGTAGCTATTTTATGTGGAAAATTGATGGGATGTAATTTTTTTAATTTCTTATGTCGTGTTTTGTAATTTGATTCCGTAGTTTCAGATAATTCAAATAAAAATAAATGTTATGAGAGTTTTAATTATCTTATTTGCAGGCATGATTGCTTCAGCGCAAGCCGCAGAACATGTGTGGACCGGCGCAGGTAGTACTTGTGGTGATACGTTACTTCAGTGTGTCAATAATGCCGCAGAAAACGACACCATTATTTTGAAAACCAATGATGTCATCGCTGAATCACTTAATCCAGGTGATAATTCAGTTTCCCTGGTCGCTGCTGATGGTTATAAGCCCGTTTTTGCTGCCGGTCACAGCATCACCCTAACCAACTATTCGGGATCGCTAAAAATTCAGGGACTTACTTTCCATGATGGTGGTATTTCTATCATCAACCAGGCAACATCTGGCATAAACAATACAGTTGAAATTATCCGCAATAAGGTCACTCATCTGGATGATGATGGGATAACTGTCAGTCAAAGAGGTGTTGATAATTTATTAAATATTGACATCAAGTACAATGAAGTTGAAGTGGCTGGCACCAGCAAAAGAGCCATTGAAATCGAAACCGGCTCAACTGGTAACTACCTGTGGGATGCCTTTGTTTATGGTAACCGTATAAAAGGACATTCAAATACCAGAGGGATTTTTATCTGGAACCAAGACAACGATGGTGTCTATGAAAATTTAATCTCAGGTAATACCATCTCTGGAACCAACTCTGGCGCTATTTCTGTTTTTAATCAGAACACATCTTCAGCAGAAATGACTTCATATATTGTCAGTAATTACTGCCAAAATGGTCGAATAACTGTGCAGTCAGAACTGGCCAGTGACGGTGAAATGATTAATCATATATATAACAACACCATCATGGGCAGTCAATACGGAATTAGTATTTTAGGTCAGGATGGTGATGCGGCAATGGAATACCATCTGGCCAATAATTTAATCATTGATACTGAGTTTGGTATTACCGCTAACCCATCTGCTAACAATGTCATGTTGACCAATGAAACCAATATGTTCCAAAGAGTTAATGGGTTTAATAATTACACCGTTACCGGTACCAATATTCCGGTCGCTGACCATATTAACGTGGTACAAAGTAACTATGCGCCACGCCTGGTGGCAGGTTCACCGGCGATTGATGCAGCCACTTTTGTCACAGCTGGCCCTTATGTTGATGCCGATGGTTTGTATCGTTCAAAACTGGGTGGAATTGATATCGGTGCATTTGAATATGGGGATACCACATTTGAACATGCTTCATCAGGTGGCAGCTACACTTCTCAAATTTCAGATGCGTCAGTCAATGGTCAATCCACATCACAATCGATTCACATTACCCAAAATGCCACCCAGCCAGAGGGAGAAGACTTTCTTTATAATTATGCCAATGCTGGCATCTGGTACAACGTTTCCCTCGGAAAGTGGAATGTCTTTAATCAGGACACCATGACAGAAATTGAAAGTGGTGTGAAATTTAATGTGATTCATATTGGTGAATCAGCCAATACTTTTGAACATCCTGCCACTGGTGGCATATTTTCTTTTTCATTGCTGGATGTGGCTCAATTAAACAATAACCCAGATAAAGTTCTGCAAGTAAGCCAGCATTGGACAGGCGTTTATAATGACCAACCGGAGGGCATTTACTACAATCCTGGCTTAGGAAGTTGGTATATTTATAATTTGGACAATGCCGCCATTCCAGATGGTGCCAATTACAATGTGCAATACCAGGACGCCAGCAAAAGCGCCTGGGTACACACCGCAACCGTGGACAATACTTCCATAAGTGCCACAGTATTAGACAATTCGCTGATCAATGGCGTTCCCTGTGCGCAAATACAGGTCACACAAAGTGCAACAGGAGGTGTGTTCAACAACCACCCGGTTGCTGTTGCTTACAGTTATTTGCTTGAACAATGGTACATTGTCCAACAAAGAGAAAACTTAGAAATTGCACCTATTTACAACATGCCCATAGGTGCCCAATTCCACGTTCTCATTAACCCCGACCAAATCGAAAAATGCAATGATTTAATCTTTACCAACAGCTTCGACTGATTACACTTTATTTCATCCTATTTTCCTCCCCTCTTGAGAGGCCCCTACATGGATGTAGGTTGTTAGGGCAACGCAGGAGCAGTTGCCGAGGAATGAGGGGTGTGTAAAAACAACATCTCAGAACCCATTGATTTTTTATTAGTTAACAATCACGACTGATCACACTTTCACCTCGTGTGTAACCAAAGCCTGCTGACATTTTGTTGGTGGGCTTTTTTAGTGCTTAAATAAATAAAAAGCCTATTCACACCAATTAGATGGTTGTGGGTTAATAATTAGTGACTTATTGAACAAAGTGTCTTGCTTCCCTTCTTTTATCTCGGCCAGCCGGAGGCTGTCTATTCGAGATAAAAACCGGCTTCGCAAGAGATTAGAATTATTATTTGGTTGCTTTATTGGGAATAGGACTTAAATATTCACTTATGAAAAGAATAACGTTATTTTGCTTTTTGGTGTTTTCAGTGGTTTTGCTGACCGGTTGTGAAGGTGAAGTGGCTGATGATTTATCAGTTGGCCAGGTTGAACAAAATGTTGAGGATTTGAATCTGCAAAAGCCTGAGCCTTTGGTGATTTTGGCTTTGGGGGATTCTTTGACCGAAGGATTAGGTGTCAAGAAAACGAATAATTATCCAGCTTTGTTGGAGCAAGCTTTGAGAGCCAAAGGTTTTGATCTGAAAGTGGTTAATTCCGGTTTGAGCGGTGAGACTTCTTCGGGCTTGAAAAGTCGCTTGGATTGGGTTTTGCAACTTGAGCCTGATTTAACGATTTTGAATATTGGGGCCAATGATGCAATGCGTGGTTTGCCATTGGAATTGACTCAGGGCAATATTGAACAGATCATCAATAAGATTCAGAACAGTGGTTCGCAGGTTATTTTGGCGGGTATGCAGATTTATGACAATTTGGGGCGTGAATATGTCGCTGGTTTTAAAGACATGTATCCGGCAGTCGCGAATAAGCATGAATTGCTGATGATTCCATTTTTTCTTGAGCATGTGGCGGGGGACCCAAAACTGAATCAGGACGACATGATTCATCCTACGGCAGAAGGTTATCGAATCATTGTTGAGCAGAATATAATGCCGGTGGTTTTACCGGTGGTGGAGAAGTTGGCGCAGGTTGAGGTATTGCCTTGACATGTATAGTTTTTACCCAATTGAAGATTGTATGTAAATTTTAGGAGATTCCCGCCTTCGCGGGAATGACGGCGATTAGGAAAAATTAATGACTGAACAAGTACTTATGGCGGAAGCCATCAGCAAATCTTTTGCCCTTGATGATCGAAACATCGAGGTTTTGAATGACATTTCTCTTGAGGTGAAACAAGGGGAATTTGTCGCGATTATGGGTAAATCCGGTTCCGGGAAATCGACTTTGTTGAGTATTTTAGCCGGTCTTGACCAACCTTCATCAGGTCAAGTTGTGCTTAATGGCGATGATTTGACCAACATGAGTGAGGAACAACTGGCCTTGAAACGCCAGTCTGATATCGGTTTTGTGTTTCAATCGTTTCATTTGATACCCACTTTGTCAGTCCGGGAAAATATAGAGTTTCCTTTGAGTATAGCCCGTCAGCATAATACTGAACGGGTCAATGAGTTGATTCAAGCGGTTGAATTGTCGCATCGGGATAACAGTTTTCCACATCAATTATCCGGTGGTGAAAAACAACGCAC
>JAUHXW010000109.1 GCA_030426705.1 Gammaproteobacteria bacterium | reverse complement strand
GGGCAAAAAGCTGGTTGAAATTACCGATGAATCACTGGATTGTGTTTTCTTTGCCGATTCGGGTTCGGTTGCTGTAGAAGTGGCCATGAAAATGGCAGCACAATATTGTTATGAGCAAGGACAAACTCAAAAGAATAAATTCCTGACCTTTGCCAAAGGTTACCACGGAGATACTTTTGGGGCGATGTCGGTATGTGACCCTGTAACTGGCATGCACCATAAATTCTCTAGACTTCTCAATGATCATATTTTTGTGGAATCACCGCAATGTGGTTTTAATCAAGCTTGGGATGATCAATTCATCGAACCGCTGGCCAAAGCTCTAGAAAAGAATCATGAACAGGTCATTGCTGTGGTTTTTGAGCCCATTGTGCAGGGAGCAGGCGGCATGAATTTTTATTCACCAGAGTATTTAAAAGCCGCCCGAAAACTTTGTGATCAGTATGACGTGTTATTGATTTTTGATGAAATCGCCACCGGTTTTGGTCGTACAGGCAAACTGTTTGCTTATGAACATGCAACAGTTGTGCCTGATATTATTTGTTTAGGCAAGGCATTAACTGGTGGTTATATGACTTTGTCTGCGGTGATGTGTAATCGCAAAGTCGCAGATGGCATTGATTCACATTTCATGCATGGTCCAACTTTTATGGCCAATCCATTGGCTTGTCAGGTCGCGTTAACCAGTATTAACCTGTTGTTTCAAAATGATTGGCAATCTAAAATCAAAATCATAGAATCTCAGCTAAAATCGGGGTTGGCGTCTTGCATTGAATTTGATCTAGTCAAAGATGTCAGGGTGCTTGGTGCCATTGGTGTGATTGAATTGCATAATCCTGTTGATGTAGAGCAGTTCCAACAACAAATGGTCGAAAAGGGAGTTTGGGTCAGACCTTTTATGAATTTAATTTATGTGATGCCGCCGTTCATCATTGAAACAGCACAAATTAACCACATAACAGACAGCATCAAAACAACCTTAGCCAACCAATGATTATTTTATTGTCACCTTCAAAAGGTCAGGATTTTGACCCGCATCCGTACGAACAACACAGTCAACCAGTATTCTTGAGCCAAAGTAAGCAACTGGTGAAGAAGCTGAAAACCATGAAGCCAACACAACTACAACAGTTGATGTCCATCAGTGAGAACCTGGCTGAATTGAATTATCAACGGTATCAGGATTTCAAGACGCCTTTTAAACTGGGTTTGGCCAAACAAGCTGCTTTGGCTTTCAAGGGTGATGTCTATGCTGGACTTGAAGCAGAGCATTTATCAGAAACTGATTTGGAATTTGCTCAACAGCATTTAAGAATACTTTCAGGTCTTTACGGCTATTTGAAACCTTTGGATTTAATTATGCCTTATCGTTTGGAAATGAAAACTCGACTGGCTAATGACAAAGGTGAAAATCTGTATCAGTTTTGGGACACACAAATTACCGATTTGTTGAACAAAGACCTGGATGCAGATGATTTTGTGGTTAATTTGGCTTCCAATGAATACTTCAAAGCCATTAAGAAACCAAAATTGAAATCGCCCATAGTGACTTTACACTTCAAAGACACCAAAGCTGGAAAAACGCGTGTTATTGGCTTCTTCGCCAAAAGGGCACGTGGCATGATGGCCAAAGCCTTGATTCAAAACAGAATCAATAAAGCTGATGACATCAAATCACTGGTGATTGATGGTTATCAATACAATGAAACTTTGTCAAAAGGCAATGACTGGGTTTTTGAAAGGGAACAACCCAATCCTAAGTCCTGATTCTAAGTTTTGAGTTTTTTCTGAATGTGTTCCACCAGTTTGGGCTTAGAAAAATAGTAGCCTTGAAATAATTGACAATTGTGCTCTTGTAAGAATTTAAGTTGCTCCTCATTTTCTATGCCTTCAGCAACGACTTCAAGACTCATTTCATTGGCCATGTTTAAAATGGTTTTGACAATGGTAACGCTGTTGTTGTCATGAGGAATGTCTTTGATGAAAGATTTATCAATTTTGATTTTATCTAAAGGCAACTTTCTGATGTATTCAAATGATGAATATCCTGTACCAAAATCGTCGATAGAAAGCTTGATGCCCATTAACTTTAATTGGTTAATGATATCCAGTGAACGTGATGATTCACTGAGTAAAATCGATTCCGTTACTTCAAATTCAAGAAAATTTCTGGGTATTTCATATTTATAAATCAGGTCTGTGATTTTGGTTAAGAAATGTCTGTCACGGATTTGCAGAACGGATAAATTAACAGCCACAAAAAAATGATTTTTATTTTGTTCCAACCATTTTTTGATTTGAATGCAAGCCTCCTCAATGGTCCAATAACCTATATCCAATATCAATTGTGCAGTTTCTGCAATTGGAATAAACTCGGAAGGCATAATGACCCCTTCGGTAGGATGGTGCCACCTCAACAACACTTCTGAACCAGCCATTTCCATGGTTTTGGCATGGTATATGGGCTGATACATCAACACAATTTCATCATTTTTTAATGCCAATCTCAGGTCATTTTCTAACTGATGCCTTTTGATGACTTTGGTTTCGAGTCCTTCTTCAAATACATGAATTCTGTTTTTGCCGCGTTGTTTCGCTTCATGCATCGCAGTGTCCGCTCTTTGAATCAGCGTTGACTGCCGATTGCCATCACGGGGATAAATCACAATTCCAACACTGGCGGTTAAGTTGTACTGCTTTGCTTCAATGAGCATAGGCTTTTTCAGTAAACTGATTATTTTTTCAGCCGCTATACTGGCTTGTTTTTCGGCTAAATCATAAGAACTGTCTAATTCAGGTATTTCAATAATGAATTCATCAGCACCCAGACGTGCCACAGTTTCACCAGGTTTAAGGCTTTCTCTGATGGTGTGAGCCACTTTCTTCAAAAGTTTGTCACCTATCTTATGTCCCTGCGAGTCGTTGATGTTTTTGAAATTATCCAAATCCAGATACAAAATGGCGCCTATGTGGTTAAACTGCTGGGCGCGGGTTAACGAAGATTTTAATCGATCTATCATCAACACCCGATTTGGCAAGCCAGTCAAAGCATCATGATTGGCCAAATATTCGATTTCTTCTTCGTACTGTTTTGCCTGGCTGACATCAATCCCAATAGTGATCATGGCTTTTTCAAAATCCTTGCGGCCGGAGTAGGGTACTTTAGACATCATCATAGAAAAAGCATGGCCATCAAAATCTCTGACATCCAATTCCGTGTTTCTGGTTGATGATGAATGAATGTAAGCCGCAAAACTCTCGAAATTCGGGTTGTTATCTACAATTTCATAAATGTTACTGTTGTTTTCTTCTTTGATACCAAAGAACGCCTTTGCATAATCATTGGCTAAAAATAAATTACCTTTGTGATCGTTGGCAAATATCATGTGTGGCAATATATTCACCATTTGATTCAATTGCGTTTCTCTTCTTGAAAGCTCCGCCACTCTTCTTTTTACCTGTTTTTTAAACAATATAGCAGCCACAAATGAAACTATGGCCAATAGAATTGAACCCAGGATGGCATATTGGAACCACACAGGAATTTTTGACTTGGAGGTTATTTGAATCCACTTTTGACGGCTTTTGAAGTAAAAGGATTCTGGATTTTCCCGCCAAACAGTCATCTGCCTGTCATATAAACTCAAAATTTCATGGTTAGCCTGTTTAGGTGCAGAAATAAATACTTTAAAAGGATTGAAAACAATTCCACTGGGTAAAATGTCATGTTTTTCCAGGTATGAGGCGCCTACCATGTTGTTGGAAACAGCAGCATCAACTTTTCTGTCGGCTAATAACTTAAAAACATCATCATAGGATTCTGCATAGTTGACATTGCAGTTAATTTCAAATTGTTGGCATTGAATTAAAAAGTTTTGGCCATTGAAATCGTTTTCCATCAAGGCAATGCTCTTGCCATTTAAATCAAAAAAACTTTCAATATTTGAACTGGCCGGTAAAAAAACCTGTCCCCATACATTCGCAAAACTAATTTTTGAGAAATCTAAAAACTGTGCTCTTTGCTCTGAAAAGGCTGTAGAAACCATGACATCAAGCTGACCATTTTTCATCATGCTCATCAAATCGGGAAAATTACCATGAACCCATTCGATTTCTAAATTTTCTCTTCTTGATATCTCATTCAATAATTCAATTGCAAAACCATCTGGCCTACCTTGATTGTTTTTAAAAGACAAGGGGAAAGTGTCGAAATAGCCAACTTTGAAGTGTTGTGTATTGTTTAAATCATTGGCAGAAAATTGAGTCTGAGTGAAGCCATCATGAGTTAGCATCATGAGTGACAACATTATAATAAGCCAAGGTTTCATGCGTTATTTAAATAGATTCAAATTAATCTTACTACTTATGACAAACCCTGCCAATTAAAATATATCCTTCAATCGTCGCATATGCGCAAAGCAATCAACATCACTGTTGATGGTGGTTTGGGCTTTTTCACTGATAATTTTCTGGATAGAGGGGGTGTCAAATCTTAAAAAAGGATTCATGGATTTTTCAAACTGTAACAATGTGGGTAAACTGGGTTGTTGCAGTTGACGTAAATTGGCCACTTTATCTTGATATTTCAGCAATGCTTGATATTTTGGTTCGAGCGATAAAGCAAAAGCCAAATTTGACAAAGTGTACTCATGGGTGCAATAAACCATCAAACCATCAGGTAATTGCTTGAGTTTATGCAATGAATCAACAAATTGTTCAGGTGTGCCTTCAAACATCCGGCCACAACCCATGCTAAATAAGGTGTCACCACAAAAAAGCCAATCAGAATTGTGATAACAAATGTGACTCAGGGTATGTCCTGGAGTTTCTGTTACCTTTAACTCAACACCTAAATCAGACAAATTGATAAGGTCATTCTCCTTGACCGGTTCATGGTTAAAAGTGATGCGATGATCTTTGGGCGCATAAACTGTGCAAGCATACATTGCAAGCAAATCTTCTACACCATTGATGTGATCATAATGATGGTGTGTGATTAAAATGTCTGTCAGTTTTAGGTTGTTTTTTTTGAGGAAATTCAATGCAGGAGGGGCTTCGCCGGGATCAACCAGTACTGCAGTTTTGTTGTTGTGAATAACCCAGATATAGTTATCTTCAAACGCACTGATTGGTTTTATATGTAATGACATAAACTGTTTACACTTTAAAGGGGCACTTTATTATAGAATATCCAGCTTTCATACTGAACTCAAAGACTTGTCTGTTTCCTTAAAAAATATAGCAATTTACACCGATGGTTCATGCCTGGGCAATCCCGGACCTGGTGGTTGGGCGGCTTTGTTGGTTTATCGTGGTAGAGAAAAGATGCTCTCAGGTAATCAAACTGAAACCACCAATAACCGCATGGAGCTGACTGCAGTTATCAAAGCCTTGTCAGTTTTGAAAGAACCCTGTCATATTGAACTTTTCACAGACTCAAAATATGTTATGGATGGCACTTTGCAATGGATGCCTAACTGGAAAAAGAAAAACTGGATCAACAGTAAAAAAGAACCCGTAAAAAATGTCGATTTGTGGCAACAGTTAGACAAGGAAATCGAAGACCATCAAATCAATTGGCATTGGGTTAAAGGGCACTCTGGACACCCACAAAACGAACGGGTTGACGATGAAGCCCGCAGGCAAGCGGAAATAATACAAGAAAAAATGAAATTGGAGGATGCCAATGGCTAACAGTAAATTGATTATGCTAGATACTGAAACCACTGGTTTAAAACCACAGGAGGGGCATCGCATCATTGAAATTGGAGCTGTGGTGGTCTTAAACCGTGAAATAACCGATTTGCATTATCATCAATTCGTCAATCCTAAATTTGCAGTAGATGAAGAAGCTTTGGCGGTACATGGTATCAGTAATGAATTTTTAGCAGATAAACCATTATTTGATCAGGTGGTTGATCAATTTATCGCTTTTATTGAAGGTGCTGAACTGGTGATTCATAATGCCCCCTTTGATGTGGGTTTTATAAACCATGAATTCGAGTTATGCGGCAAACCTTTTAAGTTAGAAGACATTTGCCAAATCACTGATTCATTGGAATATGCCCGCAAAAAACACCCCGGCGCTAAAAATAATTTGGATGCTTTGTGTAAACGTTATGGCATCAGCAATGAACACCGAACCTTGCACGGCGCACTGTTAGACTCGGAAATTCTGGCGCAAGTCTATTTGGCCATGACTGGTGGGCAGACCAAACTGAACTTACAAATCAGTCAAGACAACGATCAACAAGGTCAAACTTTCAATTTACAGGACTTACCCGAATTGGTTACAGTCAGTGCCAATGAAATCGAACGTAAAGCCCATCAGGAGTGGCTGAATAAACACGAAAGCGAAGACAACCCTTTTTTGTGGAATAAACACTTATAGAGACCTTTGCTCGATTCGTGATCAAAGATAAAAAGTCTAAAAATACGCCACTCTGCGTTGAAAAACTTGCCAATAACGGCGTATTGGACTGCGTTTTCCGCCTTGATTGGCCTATTTTTAGCTCTTTTATTCGCATCATCCTTGATGCTTACCGCTTCGCGGCTTACGTGAAAAAACATTCCAGATGTTTTTTTCTCAATTGCTCAGAATCGAGCAATGATCTCTGATAAAATTATTGTCATGAGTTGCTCTGACTTCTCAACCGTTGGTATCTGAGCTACAATGTGCCACCTTTATATCAACAGGAATTTTGGACATGTTAGATCCGCAAATTTTACGAGCTGATTTACAACAAACAGCTGAAAAATTAGCACAAAGAGGTTACCAGTTAGACGTTGAAGCTTGGGAGCAATTGGAACAATCCCGAAAATCCATTCAGGTAGAAACTGAGGCGTTACAAAACAAAAGAACCACCATTTCCAAATCCATAGGCCAGGCCAAAGCACAAGGACAGGACATACAGCCGCTGTTGGATGAAGTGGCACAAATTGGTGAGCAATTGGAACAGTCCAAAAGCAAACTCAAAGAAATTTTGGCAGAGCAAGAGCAAGTCACTTTATATACACCAAACCTTGCGCATGATTCGGTTCCGGTGGGTAAAGATGAAGACGATAATGTAGAAGTCAGAACCTGGGGAACGCCTAAACAATTTGAATTTCAGGTCAAAGACCATGTTGAGCTGGGTGAAGTGAATCGTGGTTTGGATGCCGAATCTGCCGCTAATTTGTCTGGTTCGCGATTTACATTATTGACTGGTGAAGTAGCGCAAATGCACCGTGCTTTGGCTCAATTCATGCTGGATACCCACATTCAAAAACATGGCTATACCGAATACTATGTACCTTACCTGGTCAATGCCCAAACCATGCAGGGCAGTGGTCAACTACCCAAATTTGCTGATGATGCTTTTATTACTGAAGATGACCGTTATTTGATTCCAACGGCTGAGGTGCCTTTGACCAATCTGGTTGCAGATTCCATCATTGATGCCAAAGACTTACCAATCAAGTTGACTGCCCATACACCCTGTTTTCGTCGTGAAGCGGGTAGTTATGGCAAAGACACCAAAGGCATGATCAGACAACACCAGTTTGATAAAGTTGAAATGGTACAAATTGTTCATCCAGAACAATCCTTTGATGCTTTGGAGGAAATGACAGCTCATGCAGAAGCGATTTTACAAGCGCTCGAATTGCCGTATCGTGCGATTGTATTGTGTACTGGCGACATGGGTTTTTCAGCCACTAAAACTTATGATCTTGAAGTTTGGTTACCAGCGCAGGATACTTATCGAGAGATATCTTCGGTGTCAAATTGTACCGATTTTCAGGCGCGCAGAATGCAAGCCCGTTACCGATCAGCCGAAATGAAGAAACCCCAATTGGTGCATACTTTAAATGGTTCCGGTCTGGCGGTAGGGCGTACTTTGATTGCAGTGATGGAAAACTATCAAAATGCCGATGGCAGTATCACTGTACCTCAAGCTTTGCAACCGTACATGGGAGGCAAAACTGTTATCAGTCAGGTTTAATCAAAAAAATGATGAATGGTTCTCAATTTTTCAACACAATCACAATCGAAAAGCATTGTGTTTGTGTTGAATAGATTGTTTGCTATAATCATCAAAAGTTTTTTAGGAAGAGCGAGATGAAATTACATTTTCCCCAGGGCGACCATGCTGATGTAGATATGGTCAATGGCGAGTACACCATTGGTGGTTCAGATGATGCCGATATCACTTTGAAAGACAAAGGTCTGGCTGATATTCATGCAAAATTCACCATCAACGATGGCGATTGTGCCGTATCGATTGACAATCCAGCAAGGCTGATTTCGGTTAATGGTAAATTGGTAAAAGACAGTAAGGAAGTCAGAGAAGGAGATTTGTTGATAGCTGCCCAAGTGCACATGAAATTAACTTCTGATGCAGCTGTAGAAGAGGAAGATGATAATCGAACACGTATCCGCATGGCTCTGCCTAAGTATATTTTGCGTGGTGTTTCCGGAGCTTATTTCGGAAAAACCTATCCGTTACGTGGTTCTACGG
>JAUHXW010000108.1 GCA_030426705.1 Gammaproteobacteria bacterium | reverse complement strand
CAAATGTCTCAGCGAGAATGGTTAAGGAAGCACCGGATGGCACCATTTGGGTTGCAACTTATGGCATGGGACTGGTACATGTTAACCCTAGGCCCACACCAACCATTATTGAAGTCATAAACAATGATTCCGGCTTCCCAAGTAACCGAATCAGGAGTGTTCTTGTTGACGATAAAGGTCAGGTTTGGTCAGGTGACTCCAAACAAGTCATTAAGACCCAAAATGGTCAACACACTGTTTATCAACTTCAGGGACTGACTTCAGAAGTCAGGACTATTTTTCAAAATATTGATGGCGATATCTGGATTGGCACCCGAGAAGGAGTAGCGGTTTTTCAAGGAGATGCTTTTATTCCTTTAGAATTTGAAATAGATTTATCCGAACAATCCATCAATTCTATATCATTGGACAACCAAGCCAACATCTGGGTCAGTTCCAGAGATTTTGGTGCTTATGAATTTAATCAAAACAAGCAGTTACTCCAACATTTGAATATGGACAATGGTTTACCTGATAACAGCATCAACAACATATTCGAAGACAATGAAAGAAACCTTTGGTTTGGCAGTTATGGCGGCGGTGTGGCTCGGTTAAGTGCAACTAACGTGACTAACTGGAAAGCGCAACGTGACATGCCAAATCCCAATGTATATGCCATCATACAAGATAATCAGGGATGTATCTGGATTGGTACTAATGGTGATGGCGTCAGTTTGTTGTGCAATGAAAAAATGACGCACATTACCACCGAAGACGGCTTAAGTCACAATAAAGTTTTGACTGCTATCATTGATCACGAAGGCAATCCATGGTTTGGCACATTACATGGCATCACCTATATCAAAAACAATGAATTCATAAAGTTACATACCAACGAAGGCTTATCGGGCCCGGTGATTTACCACATCATCAAATCGCAGGATGGCTCAATGTGGATTGGCACCAATAATGGACTTGATCATTTCAAAGATGGTCGCATCATCAAAAGTTATTCAACTCAGGATGGTTTGCCTGATAACCGCATCAATCGAATTTTCGAAAGCCATGATGGTGATTTATGGCTGGCGTCATCAAATGGCCTGTCATTGTTTAAGGACAATCAGTTCACCAATTGGTCTACCAATGATGGACTTGGCGCCAATTTCATCAATGACATCTATGAAGATGAAGACGGACTTTTGTGGTTAGCAACGAATGATGGATTCAGTATGTATGATGGCGAAAAATTCACCACCTGGACCACTGAGCAAGGTTTACCTCACAACAATTCCACCGCAATTTTACCTGGGAAAAATGGCGAAATCTGGATAGGCACCAGCCGTGGTGTGGCTATTTTTGATGGTGAGAATTTCACCGTTATTACTTCTCGTGAAGGGTTGGTATTCGACCTGGTCAATCGGGGCGCTGGATTTAAAGACCCGGATGGGAATTTATGGTTTGGCACAGGCAAAGGTATCAGCAAATTTGATGCCGATTTTAAACCTGGCTCCACCTCACCACCCCCTGTTCATTTGTTGCATGTAAAAAACGAACTGATAGAATTGCCATTAAATGGAATCAATGTGATTCAACAACAAGACACCAATCTAACCTTTTCATTCACTGCCATCAGTTTCCAAAGGGCTCCGGATATTATTTACCGATACCGTTTAGCCACAGATGGAAACACTGTTTGGAGAGAAACCCGCCTCAATGAAATTCAAATTAATTCTTTAGCTGCCGGAGAATATCTGTTCCAGGTCACCGCCAAAATTGGTAATGGCCGTTGGAACCCCAATCCTGCTCAATTCAAATTAACGGTGATGCCGCCTTTCTGGCAAACACCCTGGTTCATTATGCTCATATTATTGTCGCTGGTGGCTTTTTTGTTCTACCGTAACTGGCGCAATAACCAACATGCAATGGCACTTGAACAAACGGTTTTAGAAAGAACCAAACAATTGGAAGAACTGAATGAAGGACTTGATTGGTTGGCTAATCATGACAACCTGACACGGCTCTCAAATCGACATCATGTTCAGGAAGTTCTGGAAACACTCAGTCAATCGAAAAGTACTTTGCCTTTGGGTTTCATTAATATTGATTTAGATTATTTCAAAAAAGTGAATGATGAATTCGGACATGATTTTGGTGACCGTGTTTTGAAAAAATTCTCTCAAATGCTGATGAAAAACACCGACCCTGCTTACACGGTTTCAAGGTGGGGTGGTGAAGAATTCATCATTATTTGTCCACAAGCTAACTTACAAACCACCAAGGATTTAGCTGATCGCATTATTAAAAAATGTCGATCTTTGAACATCAAGTTTAACAATGACAAAGACATCATGCTCAGTTGTTCAGTGGGGTTTGTTTGTCTTCCTCATTTCAATCTTGAAATCGATAAAATTTCCCAGTTGGAAAAAACCATTCAATTGGCTGATACTGCCTTGTACCAAGCCAAAGGACAAGGCAGAGACCAATGGCAAGGCTTTGTCATCAATCAGCCTCCCAAAGAAATGATTTTAAGCAACTACCTTAATGACCTGGATAAAGCCGTTGAAAAAGGCTGGATTAAAACCATTTCAGCCTGAATTGATAAAGTACTACTTATTCTCGCTAATCGAAAATTCGTTCGAGCAGGTCATTAAGCCCTCTTTATTACAAAAATTCCTCTAAAATAAGCGCATTCAGCAACTTGTATTGGCACAATGATAGTAAATAAATCCAGCAAATTAAAAGGTGTTTGTTATGACATCCGCGGACCCGTTTTGGATGCCGCCAAACGAATTGAGGACCAAGGGGAAAAAGTACTCAAGTTGAATATTGGTAACCCCGCACCCTTTGGGTTTGATGCGCCAGATGACATTGTGCGTGATGTGGTGCACAACATCACTGATGCTGAAGGCTATTGCGATTCCAAAGGTATTTATCCAGCCAGAGTTGCCATTTACCAGTATTATCAGAAAAGAAAAATACGAAATCTGGACATAGACAACATCATCATTGGCAATGGTGTCAGTGAACTAATCGTGATGACTATGCAAGCATTGCTTAATGACGGTGATGAGATGTTGATTCCTGCTCCAGACTACCCTTTGTGGACAGCTGCGGTCAATCTTTCAGGCGGTAAGGCAATTCATTATTTGTGTGATGAAAATAATGACTGGGCACCCGATTTGGCTGACATTGAAGCCAAAATTTCAAAAAATACGCGTGGAATCGTATTGATTAACCCAAACAATCCTACCGGAGCGGTTTACAGCAAAGAACAACTGCAAGAAATCATCGAATTGGCCCGCAAATATAATTTGATTATCTTCAGTGATGAAATTTATGAGCTGATTCGCTATGACCAAACACCATATACTTCAATTGCTTCCATGGCGGATGACTTGATGTTTGTGACTTTCAATGGCTTATCAAAAACTTACCGCGTTGCCGGTTATCGAACCGGTTGGATGGTCATTTCAGGCAACATCAAGAATGCCCAGGATTATATGGATGGCTTGAATATTTTGTCCTCAATGCGTTTGTGTGCCAATGTCCCAACACAATATGCCATCCAATCTGCCTTGGGTGGCAAACAATCCATACTCGATTTAGTGAATGGTGAAGGCAGGCTCAATAAGCAACGCCTTTTGGCTCATGAAATGATCAATGCCATCCCAGGCTTGTCCACCACCCTACCCCAAGGCGCTTTGTATTGTTTTGTGAAAATTGACACCAAGCGATTTAATATCACCAATGATGAGCAGTTTATTCTGGACTTATTAATAGACAAACACATATTACTGGTACACGGCACCGCCTTTAATTGGCCCGAGCCCAATCATTTCAGATTGGTGTATTTACCTCAGATTGAAGTTTTAGAGGATGCTTTATCGAGATTGGCCGATTTTCTGAAAACTTACAAACAAGCCTGATAAAAACTAAACTCAATGAAAGGTAAAAGGCATCAGTTCTTTTTAGACAATGCCACTTTAAAAACCCTGGAAAGTACTTGTTGCTTGAACCCCATCGACTGTGGCGGTACAAATTTCCATCGCTTAATAGAGCGTTGTGCTTGAATAACCAAAGAATCGGGGATTTCATTCAAAACAGGCTCAACAGCAATTACATCACCTTTGGCATCAATAAATATTTTCAATAGTACACTACTTTGTTTATCGTATAACATCGACGAAACCTCAATTGGAAATTGCCTGATAATCTCCCAACCATATATTTGTTTTGATTGCTTTGCAATAGCGGTTAATTCACGAGCATTCAATTGAGTTCGCGGCGATGAAACCACTGCTTCTTTTGAGTTCATTGAATCTGATGGTTCTTCATCAGCAAACCCACTTTGTTCGGGGGCTTCAATATTGGAATGACTTTGAACTTGAGACTTTTGTTGAACCAAAAGATCAACTTCTGACAATTGCCTGCTTTTTTTATTATTTTTCTCAGGTGATTCAATTTGCGCTTCTTGTGTAACTTGTTCCTGCTGAGAGTTCGTTACATTGATTTGCTTTGAATATCCTATTTGAGGTTTGACGATATTAGTCTCAATTGAAGTACGTTCAATTTCTATGGTATCGATTTTAAAATCTGGCTTGTTAATTTCAGGAGTCGCTTTTTTTTCTGGCAATCCCTGTGACCAACTCGGTCGTCTATCATTATCGTTCGCTTGTGAACTCATCAACCATATAATTAACATTAAGATTAGTAAAAATTTCATATAACTTGTTTGTTTTTTTAAGGTCATGATAATTAACCTATATGTCCTTACGATGAAATCTGCATATTTCATTTGAGAGAACCATAGGAGAGCAGCTCAGCAGCTCTCCAAGATGCAATCGTAATGATTAATTCTTTGCCTTGATAAACAAAGTCTACGATACGGGTTGACATTCACTGTTATTGAGTTACCATGCGCGGCTTGCTTTAAAACCCCAACCTTAAAAATGTTCAATCTGATTTCAAAAAGAATGGGATACAGCATCAAAAATGATGTGTTATCCGGCCTGACTGTTGCATTGGCTTTAGTCCCCGAAGCCGTGGCTTTTGCTTTTGTTGCCAAAGTCGATCCGCTGGTTGGTTTGTATGCTGCATTTATGGTTGGTTTAATCACCTCGATTTTTGGCGGTCGACCCGGCATGATTTCAGGTGCCACTGGTGCCATGGCAGTGGTTATGGTTTCTTTGGTCGCTGAACATGGCGTGCAATATTTATTTGCTGCCGTGGTACTCACTGGCGTGATTCAAATGTTGGCTGGTGTGCTGAAACTGGGTATGTTTATTCGTATGGTGCCTTATCCGGTGATGTTGGGTTTTGTAAATGGCTTGGCCATCGTTATCTTTTTGGCTCAATTGGGACAATTCAAGATTGTTGATGCCGATGGTATTCATCAATGGATGCAAGGGCCTGAACTGTTCTGGATGATTGGCATGGTGGCTTTAACCATGTTCATTATTCACTTTTTACCTAAACTAACCCGTGCCATTCCTGCTTCTTTAGCGGCCATCTTGATTGTGACCGGACTGGTGATTGTTTTAGACATTCCCATCCCAAATGTCATTGACTATGTCCGCTCAGAATCTGGTAATCCGGATGCAACCATTGCCGCTGGTTTGCCTACTTTTGCCATTCCATCAGTACCAATTAACCTTGAAACATTCAAAATCATCCTACCCTACTCATTGATTCTCGCGGCGGTGGGGTTAATAGAATCCTTATTGACCATGACCCTGATTGATGAAATCACTGAAACACGTGGTCATGGTAACCGAGAATGCCTGGGTCAGGGTTTGGCCAATTTCACCAATGGCTTTTTTGGGGGTATGGGCGGCTGTGCCATGATTGGTCAAAGCATGATCAACATCAAATCCGGAGGTCGGGGTCGGTTATCGGGCATTACCGCCGCAGTGGCGTTGTTATTATTTATCCTTGTTGGCTCATCCTGGATTGAAATGGTGCCATTGGCTGCATTGGTGGGCTTAATGTTTATGGTGGTTTTAGGTACTTTTGAATGGGCATCCTTGCGCATGATTACCAAGGTACAAAAGTCAGAAATATTTATCATTGTACTGGTTTCAGGAGTGACAGTTATTGCTGATTTAGCCATTGCTGTGGTCATTGGAGTGATTGTCAGTGCGCTGGTGTTTGCCTGGAAAGGGGCCAAAAGAATTTTCGCAGAAAGTTTTTTAGATGAACATGGCTCTAAGGTTTATTTGGTCAGCGGTCCTCTGTTTTTCGGATCAATACTAAACTTTCAGGATATTTTTGTACCCAAAGACGACCCTGATGATGTGATTGTTGATTTTGCCAATGCCCGGGTTTATGACCACTCAGCCATAGAAGCACTGGATACGCTTGCCGAAAGGTATGAAAGGAATGGTAAAACCCTTCATTACCGACACTTGAGCCCAGAATGTAAACAGTTACTGAGCAAAGCTGGAGACTTGGTGGAAATAAATTTAATCGAGGATCCTGATTACAAAGTCGCCGACAGTTCTTTAGGCTGACATTCAATAATCAGTAAAAAATTCACAAAAACATGATTTTTTAGAGCTGATTTCGTACGAATTAATCCTGCCTGTTTAAACCGGCAAAATGGAATAAAACACACACTAAATGCCTGTTTTTGTGATGATTATCACACTTTTTTTTGATTTTATGCCAATAATCATTGGTGGCTGTCATTAATTTGTTATATAGTTCAGCTACCACAATAATTAAAAACACAAAGTGGTATAGCCAGATTATTTTTTAATCTGTTTCAAAAAAATAGAGGAGAGTAAATCTAATATGAAAAAATTAGATATTGGTTCGCGTTCGCCAAAAATAAAATTAAGAAGCGCAATTTCCAAATCTTTAACCGTTCTAACACTGGCTTCGGCTGGGCAGATTGCATTAGCTCAAGACTCTGTAGTTCAGCCACAAAGTGCTGCAATTTATGGTTTGAATGCACCAACCAGAGTGATGGGTGACTACATAGTAGTTTTTAAAGATGCTTCAGTGAATCAATTAATAAGCGAAATGCGAGGCATGTCGCCAGCTCAAGCCAGAGCCGCAGCTGTTCAAGAAATTGGTGTAGATTTGGCAACCAAAGCCAGGGGCTCAATGGAACGTCAATATTCAGCGACTATTAATGGCGTATTATTGAGTATTAAGTCCGATAAAGGACTGGAGGTTTTGGCCAGTGACCCCAGAGTTGCTTACATCGAAGCTGACCAGGTTGTTAGCTTAAGTGGCTCACAAAGCAACGCCACATGGGGTTTAGACCGTATAGACCAAACCAATTTACCTTTGAATAACACCTATAACTACGATTATGACGGTACAGGCGTTCGAGCTTACGTTATCGATACAGGTGTGAGAATTACTCATAATGAGTTCGGAGGCAGAGGTCAATCTGGCTATACAGCGATTAATGATGGAAACGGCACCAATGACTGTCAGGGTCATGGTACACACGTAGCTGGTACGATTGCCAGTTCTACTTACGGTGTTGCTAAAAACGCCACAGTAGTTGCTGTACGTGTATTGGGTTGTGACGGTTCAGGTACCAACGCTGGCGTTATCGGTGGTGTTGACTGGGTTGCAGCCAATCACGTTAAACCTGCTGTTGCCAACATGAGTTTGGGAGGCGGCGCCAGTTCTGCATTGGACAGTGCAGTAGCTTCAGCCGTTTCACAAGGCATTACTATGGTAGTGGCTGCAGGTAATGACAACAGCAATGCTTGTAACTATTCACCTGCCAGAGCAGCCAGCGCCATAACTGTTGGTTCAACAACCAGTTCTGATGCAAGATCTTCATTCTCGAACTACGGTTCTTGTTTAGATATTTATGCACCAGGTTCTTCAATTACTTCTACTTGGTCAACTTCAAACTCTGCAACCAACACCATCAGTGGAACCTCAATGGCTTCACCTCATGTGGCTGGTGTTGCTGCTTTGTACTTGGATGAGTTTCCCAGTGCTTCACCAACACAGGTTGAATCTGCGATTGAAAGTGCTGCCATTTCTGGTGTTGTAAGTGATGCAAGATCAGGTTCACCTAACTTGTTACTGAACAACTTCTCTTCTGGAGGCGGTAACCCGGATCCGGATCCAGATCCAGAGCCAGGTGATGGTACATTGACCAACGGTGAAACCGTTTCAGGTCTGTCAGGTGCTTCAGGTTCTCAAACTTACTTCACATTGGAAGTTCCAGCAGGCGCAACTGATTTAAGTTTTGTGATGAGTGGTGGTTCAGGTGATGCAGATATGTATGTTAGATTCGGCAGTGCACCAACTACATCTACTTATGACTGCAGACCTTACAAGAATGGTAACAATGAAACTTGTGACATCAGTAATGTTCAAGCAGGTACTTACCATGTGATGTTACGCGGTTACAGTTCTTATAGCAGCACCACTTTGACTGGTAGCTTTACTGAACCTACTAACCCAGATCCAGATCCAGATCCAAATCCAGGTGATGGCGAATTGACCAATGGCGTTGCTAAAACTGGCCTGTCTGGTGCTGCCAGCTCTGAAACATTCTTCACTTTAGATGTACCAGCAGGTGCAACTGATTTGAGCTTTGTGATGAGTGGTGGTTCTGGTGATGCTGATATGTATGTGAAATTCGGTAGTGCACCTACCACAGCCAGCTAT
>JAUHXW010000443.1 GCA_030426705.1 Gammaproteobacteria bacterium | reverse complement strand
CTTACCGGCTGCATCCAAAGTGTTACCACGCGCTTTGCCGTCAAACAATGGCGAAGAGCCTTGTAATTCCTGGTAGTCATAATAACCCAAACCAGCCACCAATTTACCTTCGCCCAGCTCAACGGCTTTGGTCAATTGACCACCGAATAGTAAGACGTCATCAGCAGAGGATCTTTCATCAACAGAGAACCCAGCCAATGCACCTTGCCAACCATCATTTTCGAAACCCAAGGCAAAACCTTCAGGGTTCAAGTCACCGTCCCAAAATACCGGCGTTTTTGCTGGGATGTAAAACGGGTTTTTCATTTTACCGCCAGTTAAAGTCAATGCATCGGTTAATTTGTAATCAAAATAGGCCAAATCCAGTTGGATGCCTTTGGTAGAGAACGCGCCATCCAAGGTCTGGTTGGTTGAAGTTGGATCATCTCCGCCAGAAGCCAAACGGAAACCCACGCTCAAGTCATCATTAACTTTGGCGGTGGCGCCCAATCTGAAACGGATGCGGTTACGGGTTCTGACGTCTTTGCCACGCTCATCGATGTACTCGAAACGGTCACGAATGTCACCTGAGAAGGTGATGCGATCCGCCCATGAAGATTCTTTCTTGGCAGAGTCTTCAGCCACTTTTTTAACTACTGCTTCGTTGTTAACCGCTTTTTCTTCCAACTTTTCAATTTTGGCAGTCAACATTTTCAATTGCTCTTTCAGCATGGCGATTTCATCTTTGGTTGAATCCGCCATGGCTGAGGTGCCCAAAGACAGTAACAAAGCAGTTACCAATACTTTCTTATTCATGTCATTAACTCAATTGGTGATAAAAAAGTGAATCATAGGCAATGTATGTGACAGTTATATGACAATTGTTACATTTAAGTAACGTTTATGTGACAGTTTGGTAAAAAACGTAAAAATTTGGCTTAAATCAGCCTTCATTCGGCTAAGATTGCCTGAGGCAGAACTTCCCATTTTTTTACATGCAAGATTCCGGATGGAAACAAGAGCGAATAGCCATCATCATTTTTGTGGTGCTGGCAACTATCACCGGCTTGATCAGTCATTATTGGGCCTGGAGCTTTTTTGCCTGGTTGTTGGTGTACATCACCTGGAAAATTCTGGAATTCAAAACCTTTTACGACTGGTATATGAAAGGCGCTTCACGTAAGCATGTGCCGTTGAATCATGGGGTGTTTGAGGCCATCACTTGCAAGGTCATCAACAACAAAAACCAAACCAAAGAAGCGCAAAAACGCAACAAATACCTGCTGCAGCAATTTGTCACCACTGCACAGGCCTTGCCTTTTGCCACCATCTTGCTCAATGAACGCTACGAAATTCAATGGGTCAATCAAATCGCTCAGGAAATACTGAACATCAATGAAACAGATGTTCACAGCAAAATTGACAACATCATTCGCCAACCTGAATTTGTTAATATGTTGAGCAATTCCAAGAAAGACCAGGAAATCAAAATTCCACATGGCAAGCTCAATGACAAGAGCATTCAAATCCGCTTAATCAAAATAAACAAATACCGATACCTGATGGTGGCCCGAGACATCAGTGCCCAAGAGGCCCTGCAAAAATCCAGAAAAGCCTTTGTGGCCAATGCGTCGCATGAGTTGCGAACCCCCCTGACAGTGATTTCAGGCTACCTGGAAATGTTACAAACCTCTGACCAAATTGGTGAAGAGTGGTCAGGCGCTATTGATCAGGCCATGGAACAAGCCAATCGCATGTCGAAAATCATCGCCGACATGTTAAAACTGTCCAAGATTGAGCATGACCGCGT
>JAUHXW010000107.1 GCA_030426705.1 Gammaproteobacteria bacterium | reverse complement strand
TGTTCAAGTGACTCAATCCTGCTGGCTTGTGTACTGGTTTGACTTTTTACTGGCATCACAATTTCTTCAATTTCAACTTCACCACACAACAAATGCGTGAAACGGTCCTCTCTGCGACCCGGCCCTTTGGGTAACCTCACCACCAATGGATCATCGCGGTTGATTAATGATTCAACTGTGTCATTGACATCATCAACCCCGGAAAAATCTTCCATACGCCCGGTTTTGGTTTTGATGTCGTTCAAAGTTAATGGTTCACGAACCATCAAAACGGCCAACACGGCTTGTTGCTTGCGATTAATTTCAAACGCTGTCATCACTCTGTGGGTGACATGTGTGGCACGTCCACCATAATCGACACCAACCAGACCTCGATCCTCCAATTGATTCACGGCGTGGCCAAGCTCCCCTTCAGTCAAATTCATTACCGGAACCCGGTTTGATTTTTGATTACATGCCAGCATCAGTGAATTCATGCTCAAAGGATAATTATTAGGCGTGGTCAATTGTTTTTCCATCAAACAAGCCACAATCCGGGCTTCAACAGCGTTGAAAATTTCGTGTTTTTTTTCTTCCGAGTTCATTTCTCTATATTTTTTTAACTAATCTGAAACCAATATAAGACCAGGCTTGATTAAATTTAACTTGCTTCACACTGCCTGAATCACCTTTTCCTGAGGCCCATGACAAACCAGCAACAGGGTTACTTTCACAAGGATCATCAGCATTAAAAATGGCTTTAAATTTTCCCAGTTTTTGGCAGCCTGACAACCACTCTGCAACATTTCCATGCAAACCATATAATCCCAGGGAATTTGGCTTGAAGGCAGTTAATGGTGCCACATAGGGATAGCGGTCATTACATGAAAGTTTGCTGAATTCAGCATCATCAACCGGGTATTCCTCACCAGCCAAATTTTCAGTACCACAAACGGGTGTTTTGATTTGACTGAGTTTCTGTAAATGCTTCCATTCCAGCACTGTTGGTAAACGATAGTGTTCTCCAGTTAACTGGTTATACCATTTAATGAATTGATTGACATCTGACCAACTGACGCAGACCACCGGTGAATTCCCTGGGGTAGGAAATCCAGGTTTGGAATAGTTTCTTTGTGAAAAAATCACATTGCCACCATTTGGGCTTTTGCAACGGCTCAACTCATGTTCGGTACTTGCCACAAAGCGGTCAAATAAAGCAAAACTGATTTCTGTTTCAGTCACTGCTAAAGCGTAATTGATGTAGCCTTTGATGCCATTTGCTTCAGGTGCTATGATGACACTGGTTAATCCGTGCTTATCCCTGAGTGTATTACCAGTCCTCGGTATGCTGGTAATCAAAACATTCAATTCATCGATGATTTCATGACCAGGGATCACCGCATCCACCAACTTAACCAGGCGCTCAGCCTCTTCCCGGTTTTTACTCTGTTTTGCCTTCGTGGCCCGCTCTGCAATGGCTCCCAACAATAAACTCCTTTCCAACTCAGTGTTCTGTTCTAAAGCGGCATACAATTGTTCATTGGTTAATATCGTTCGATGTCTAACTTCTGCCACAGATTCAGCGAAATCCAGGGCTTGTTGATAATCGTTTTTGCTGACAGACTGATAAACCAGTTCATAATAACTGGCCATCACATCTGACAAAGAGCTCAGGGCTTGCTGATGGGTTGGGATATTTTTCAGTACAGCTAACAACTGATTAAGTGCGTTGTCATCTTCTGGTGTCGTTAATTGTTTTTGATCTATGTTTTTTTGTGCTTGTTGCAGCAGTGATTTTATTTGTGAATCACTCAAGGCATTCAGTTTGGTTTCAGGTGGTTCCTTGTTAGAATCTTTATCCTTTTTTTCTTCTGTGACTTGAATGACAGGCGTTGTAATGGTCTTTGGCTGCTGAACCTTTTCCAGGTTAACCGGCGCAGTTTTTATGACATTCAACCAAAGCCAATAAGCCAATAGCAAAGTTGAAATACTCAGTGCAGCAACCATCAAAGGCTTTTTCAACGACTTCTTCGGTGTTGTGTTCAAGGGTTTAATGGTAAGAATGGCTTCTTTCAGTGCATCTACATTTTGATACCTTTGGTTGGGTGATTTGGCCAGACACTTATCGATAACACTTTGCCAATGAGCCAATGCTTCAGGCAACCTGGGAACCGGGTCATTCACATGAGCCATCATCATGGTGAAATCATTATCCCGATCAAAAACGGGTTCGCCCGTCAGGATTTCATACAAAATCGCACCAAGCGCATAAATATCTGACCGCGCATCCACATGCTTTGCCTGGGCTTGTTCAGGGCTCATGTAATAAACACTGCCAATGATGCGACTGTCCTTGGTCAAACGTCTTCTACCGGTACTCAGTGCAATGCCAAAATCAGCCAGTAACACTTGACCAAACTGATCAAACAAAATGTTTTCTGGCTTAATGTCCCGGTGAACCACACCTTGCGCATGGGCAAATGCCAGTCCATCACAAATGGCAGCCATCACTTCCTTTAATTGTTCATCATCATGGTAGGTAAATGTCGTTAAATCACCATGTTGAAGGTAAGGCATCGAATAATACAACGTATTATCCTCAATATGACCGACTTCATAAATATTAACGATATTAGGATGGTATAACTTGGCAATGATTTCTGCTTCTTGCTCAAAGCGCCTGACAATATCGGATTCATCGGTAATGATGGGACGCATAACCTTAAGTGCCACTTCCCTTTTTAATGACTCCTGATATGCCAAATAAACCACGCTCATGCCTCCTTCACCAATTTTTCTGATGATTCGGTAGCCGGGAATTGTCACTTTGTGGTTTGTATCACTCATGGAGAAAGTATTTTATACTGTTGTCTTTTTAAATTTGTACTTATTCGGTTAATTGTTGCATAAAAGTCAAATATCGCTCTACAAATGGTTTTTTTTGACAGAAAATAGTGGCATGGGATTAACAGAAATAAACAGCAGCCTGAATGTAATGCAAACGAAATGTTCGGTTTGCAAAGAAAACACCATTTACGTCAAATTCAATGGCGATGAAAACCAATCCACACCTTATTTGCCTGACCAATTTACCTGCCTTGAATGTAACCAGGGTTTTATCAAAAACAATCAAAACGACGACTGAATCATTTAAAATCAGGGCCTTCGACTCTACGACTAATGATACGACGTGAAGCCACTTTCGTACAAAGACCTCAAATCTGCTGAAATTACTCACAACCAGAACCGGGTGTATTCTGAAAATTATCAGGATATCTATTTCAACACCACAGATGGATCAGAAGAAAGCAATTATGTGTTCATCGACGGTAATGATTTGCGCAATCGATGGGCTAAACAACATCAACAGTCCTGTTTTTGCATAGCCGAGACAGGTTTTGGCAGTGGACTTAATTTTCTCAGCACTTGTCTGGCATGGCAACAAAGCCAACAAAAACCACAACAGCTACATTTTATCAGTACTGAATTACATCCTTTACCCAGAAAAAGTTTACAGAAAATACATCAACAGTTCCCTCAACTGGCAGCTTTTAGTCAGAAATTGTTAGACCAATATGGCTCTATGCGAGCCGGTTTACATCGTTTTTTAATCACTGAGGACATCACCTTAAGCTTGTTATTTGGTGACGTGGTTGAATCTTTGGAACAACTCAATGCCAAAGTGGACGCCTGGTTTTTGGATGGTTTTGCGCCCAGCTGCAATCCTGACATGTGGCGCCCTCATTTATTCAAACAAATGGCCAGGTTATCGAATCCGAATGCCACATTGGCCACATTTTCAGCCGCAGCAGTGGTCAAAAAAGGCTTGTCTGGAGCTGGATTTGAATTTAAAAAAAGGCCAGGCTTTGGACGCAAAAGAGAAATGCTGATCGGCCATTTTGCTGGCGAGGCTGTCATCTCACAAGAAAAACAACCCTGGCACCCACTGCCACCACAAACCCACAGCAAAAAAGCAGTAACGATTTTGGGAGCAGGTATTGCCGGTCTTTGTCTCGCCAAAAGTTTTCATCAAGCCGGCTTTCAAACCACCATCATTGATCAACACCAACACCCCTTGCAACAAGCGTCGGGCAATGGCTATGCCATGGTGATGCCACTGATCACAGCCCAAAAATCACCCGAGGCCCTGTTTTATTTACGTGCTTTTGATTTTGCTCAACGCATTTATGGCAAGATGATTTATCAGCCTGTGGGTGTGACCGAACATGTCCAGTCTGAAAGTGAGCGCAGGCGTGCGGAAAACCTGGCGCAATTGAATTTCAGTGACCAGTTATTTACTGTAAACCCTGACCAAATCAGTTATCCTTCTGCAGGATTTGTCAACGCACAGCTGTTGTCATCCCAATGGCAGCGATATATTGACCATTGGCTACAGAATAAAATATCAATCATCGAAAAAAAAACGAATTGCTGGCAATTATACGATGACAAAAAAAAACCGACACATCAATGTGAAACCCTGGTTGTTGCTTCGGGGGTGGCTTCCCAGCTATTGATAAACCAACAAAACCTGAACTTAACCGCTAAATTAGGGCAAACACATCAGCTACAAACGAAAAATTCACTGAATATTAAAGAAGTTCAGCTGAACCAAGGGTACATTATTCCAGTTGATGACAAGTCCGGTCATTACCTGATTGGTGCGACCTTTGATCATATTCATGAAGATGGTTGGACTCAAGCTGATTTCAGCGAAATTGATCACTTGGAACGAAATCTTGAACATTGGCAAAACAATGAGTTCTACAGGGACTTGTCTCAAGCTGAAGTCTTATCAAACCACACCGCAGTCCGTGCCACCACACCTGATCATTTGCCCATCTGCGGCCCGGTTATGGATGAACAGCAATTCAGGCTTGATTATGGTGATTTACATCATGGCAGACATTGGCAAACTTATCCCGAAGCAGCTGTCATAGACAATTTGTATGTATTAACTGGCCTGGGTTCCCGTGGCTTTACCTCAGCTCCCTTAATGGCAGAATATTTAGTGGCAATGATTACCGGGCAACCTTTGCCACTGGAAGCCGATTTGTGTAAGATTATCCATCCCAACCGTTTCACATACCGAAAACTCAGAAAAAAACAATGACCAACAAATTTCTTGACCATTTTTCTGTTCAGGCAGAGGATTACAGTATATACCGTCCGGAGTACCCCCCTGAGTTATACCAGTGGTTGGCTTCATTGTGTGAAGAAACCAAATTGGCTTGGGATTGTGGCACCGGTAATGGTCAAGCCGCTGTGGCATTGACCCAACAATTTTCTTATGTGATTGGAACTGACGCCAGTGAGTCACAAATTTACCATGCGATGATTTACCCCAGAGTCGAATACGAAGTGGCTTTGGCACATAAAAGCACGTTCAAAGATGGTAGTGTCGATTTGGTGACTGTAGCCCAAGCCCTGCATTGGTTTGAATTTGACTTATTCTTTGCTGAAGTAGAAAGGGTTTGTAAACCCAATGGCGTGCTGGCTGCATGGTGTTATGAATTACATCAAATAACACCTGAGATTGATGAGGTCATTGAAAACTTCTATAAAAACATCGTGGGTGAATTTTGGCCTCCTGAGCGAAAGCACATCGAACAAGCATACAACAGCATAGATTTTCCTTTTCAATCCATTAAAGCACCCAAGTGCGTCATGCAGAAGCAATGGACTCTGAATCAACTATATGGCTATTTAGGTACCTGGTCGGCCACTCAGAAATACATGGCCAGCCACAATAAAGATCCCAGAGAATTGATTGTTGCAGAACTGAAAAAAGCCTGGGGCAGTGATGAAACCAAAACCGTCACCTGGCCTGTTACCATCAAAACTTTTCGAATCAACCCGAGTTAAATCATGAAAAATATCAAACGCCTTGCTGTTTATTGCTCTTCATCTGACCACATCAAAAAAATATATTTCGATCAGGCCAAAGGTCTGGGCGCTTTGATGGCCGAAAACAGCATGGATCTGGTTTATGGTGGCGGCATGGTTGGTTTAATGGGAGCGGTGGCCAAATCATTAAAAAGCCATCAGGGTCACACCATTGGCGTGGTTCCTGAAGCCCTAAAAATTGACGGTGTGGTCAACACCATTGATGATGAACTCATCATCACTCCGGACATGCATACCCGCAAAGCCAAAATGATCGAATTGGCAGATGGTTTTATCGGTTTAGCCGGTGGTTTTGGCACCTTGGAAGAAATGTTGGAAGTGATGACCTTGAAACAACTGGGTTACCACCAAAAACCCATTGTGTTTTTGAACACCGATGGTTATTACAATGAACTGTTTAAAATGTTTGAGCATATTTATGCTGAAAATTTTGCCAAAGCAGAATATCGCCAGCTTTATCACATCAGTGATTCACCTGAAGCGGCCATTGTCTATTTATTGAATTACCAGCCACCACAATTGCCAGATAAATGGTTTGTTTAAGAGAGCTTTGTCCCGATTCTGATATTCCTGGTCCTGTTTTTAAAAGTTTTATTTCTAAAAATACCTACAATATACCCAGTTGATTGATTTCAACTTCACACAAAGGACCTATTTTTACCTGACAGGATGGTCAAAAGAAGTTCACACAGGGAACTGCTTTAATAGCACCTGACAATGACGTCAAACTGGGTTTACACAAGGACCTGTTTTTTTATAAAAAGCACCTGACAAGGATGTCAAACTTAGTTTCTACAGCACAGTCTAAGGAGAGCTGCTGAGCAGCTCTCCTATTACAACTGGCTGATGGCTGCTTCATAATTGGGTTCATTGACCACATCATCAACCAACTCACTGTATACTACCTTACCGGCTTCGTTAATTACCAATGTGGCTCTGGCGTATAAACCACTGAGCGGTCCATCAACCATTTTCACACCATAATTTTCAGCCAGACTATGGAACCTGAAATCTGATGTGGTTACCGCATTTTCGATGCCTTCTGCAGCACAAAAGCGGTTCAGGGCAAAAGGTAGATCCATGGAAGCAAATAACAACACCACATCCTCCATCGCAGCTGCTTTTTGACTGAATGTTTTCAATTGCAAGGCACAAACGGCAGTGTCAACACTAGGAAATATATTAAAAATAATTTTTTTACCTGAGAAGTCTCCCAGTTTCGCCTCACTCAAATCTGCTTTAATCAATTGAAAGTCGGGTGCTTGCGCTCCTACCTGCGGAAATTCTCCCTGGGTATGAATGGGATTGCCTTTGAAATTTATAGTTGCCATATTTATTGTCCAAAAATAAACCAGTTTACAGCTCAATTTATAATGGCTCAAGCAAAACAAGCCTTAACCACAACCCAAATCACGTATTTACATAATCCAAAAACCTTCAATTATTTGAACATCTTCGGTTTGATGAACTGTAATAATTCCAATTGAGTGGAAAAAACTTCAGCCCACACTTCAGCAGTGCTGCGCAATTGCACATAGGCACAGGTCGGCACATTGTCCAAGGATGTATCACTGGTTTCATTGACCAAATCAGTCAATGCCGGGTTATGGCCTATCAAAGTAACTTCTTGAAAATCATCATCCAAATGTTCTATCCAGTCAATCAATTGACCATAACTGAATGTGTACAGCACATCATCAATTAACCAGCTGATGTCCAATTGAGACAGGGCTTGTGCAATCCCCTGGATGGTTAACTGGGCTCTTTGCGCTTTGCTACAAAAAACATTAACAGGATGCCAACCCGCTTCTATCATGTTTGGCGCCATGAGCCGACAGTCATTAATGCCTCTGGGCGCTAAGGGTCGATTGACATCACTCAATCGGGTGTCTTCCCAGCTGGATTTTGCGTGTCTAATCAGATGTATGGTTTTCATTTTTTTTCCAGCTCAGCAGCATAAGCTTGCCTAATCAGTTGTTGAAAATGCTGTAAACCCGTCTCTCTTTTCTGACAAATTAACCCTTGTTGGTAACTACCTGAATTCAAGCCTTTTTGTACCGCTTCACAGATCATGATGTCTTCATCCTGAACCTCATCACTGAACGATTGATCCTGTTCTATCAATTTCTCAATGCCTTCAATTTTGGGATAATAATAATCAAAAATCACCTTGGTTTGATTGTGCTTCATGGGTAGAACCTGATTGGTTTGCAGTCTGTTGGGCAATATATTGAACATGGTGTTGGGGTACACAAAATAATAATGTGCTTGTCCCTGACCATAAAAGCCATCTCCCTGTTCTAGAGGGCTGAATTGATAGGAATGCCATTGATGTAATTCCGTTTGATAACTTTTGTAATCAAGCAATTGATTCAAACCTGGATGCACATGAGGCAAATGATAACCCTCCAGGTAATTTTCCACATAGACTTTCCAGTTACAATCCAAAATAAATTCGTCACGTCGATAAAATTCCATGCTGCTGATATCGATGGGCTTGATGTTTTCAGCAATACCATGCACCACTTCTTCGATGGCTGGCACGTCTTCATTGAGCGCCACAAATACCAATCCTTGCCACTCAGCTGTTTTGATTTCAGGCAAACGGTGGTCACAAACATCAAAACCTGGAGTGGTGTGCATCTCCGGTGCACTTTTTAATTGACCGTTTAAGTGATAATTCCAGCCATGGTATTTACACATCAGGGTTTTGGCATGACCATTTTCAAAAGCAATCGGCCCTGCCCGATGGCGACACACATTATGAAAAGCTTTGATGCCTTCGCCCGTGTTG
>JAUHXW010000106.1 GCA_030426705.1 Gammaproteobacteria bacterium | reverse complement strand
CAAGTCATTTCCAGAACCAGCACTCCCCACTTCGGTAAGTACACTGGCTGATTTGTCTATACCATCTGCTTTAACCACAAGATTGGTTCCTATCAAACCGGATTGAATATTGCTGTTGAAGGTATACGTTATTAAATAATTATCACCAGACATCATGATTTGGTTATTCAGGCAAGTCACAATTGATCCTGATACACTGCAATTCATGTCAACAGAGTCTACAGCCAACAGTTGTGCATTTGATGGAATCGCTAAAATAGCTTCAACAGAATTCAAAGCAAGGCTCCCGGTATTGGCAATGTTGGCAACATGCTTGAATGTTTGACCAGAATTAACTTGTGCAGGGTCACTGAACATATTGACAGTAAAATCACTGATTGAAAATACGGTGTTTACACTGCTACTCACTGGTGTCGAAAGTTCAAGTGCATTACCAGATACTTGCAAGATATATTGAGGGTTATTTAACGTAGCAGGAGAAGTTAAGTCCAAAGATAAATTGATGCTGGAGCCTGCGGGTAATGGATTGGCAAATGTGCAACTGACCACACCGGCATTTTCTGCACATGACAATCCTGGATCACCGTTAAAACTGTTATAGGTGAAATCCGGAGGCAAAATCGCATCAAGCTGTACCCCATTGAGTGGTGAGCCGCCTGTATTACTGAACACCACATCAAAACTCACCGGATCACCTGGATCAATTGGAGATGGGTTTTGCACGATGTTTAAGGCAGCCATAGCATTCAGCAAATTGACAGTGTTGGTTGACATGACCAAAGCACCCGTATTACTTCCAAGAGAACTCATTTGATTGGTAATATTGGTTATGGCTGTGTTATTGGTGGCCTGTACATTTAACAATATAGTCGCAGAATTTCCTGCAGCCAAAGGCGTATCATAAGTACAATCCACCACTTCGTTAACAGCATTGGCATTCAATGGTAGGCAAGTCCATCCCGTGGTGTCAAAACCAGTCAAAACAACTTCAGAAGGCAAATTATCTGAAACATGAACATCTAAAGCGTCATTTGTTCCGGTATTGGTCACCGTTAGTACATAGTCATATTGTTGACCATAATTAACTTCTGTCACACTGACACCGGCAACTTGCGCATCTTTATTAACGCTCAATGTGGTGGTCAATGGACCACTGATGTTAACAGCAGATGAACTGGCTGTGTTGTTGTTTCCTGTACCATCCGGATCAGTTGAAGTTTGCACAGTTGCGGTGTTTACTACATTAGGATTGGCAGATGCGGCTGTGACATTAATGTCAATGGTCACCACTTCGCCGATAGGAAATGGTGTTGCCCCGGTATCACAACTGAAATCTCCACCAGTCGGTGATCCATCATGAATACAATTGATGGTTGTACCCATATTAGTACCTACCACATAAGAGTCATAAGAAACTTCAGCCGGCAATGTATCATCGATTACCACATCTACTGGAGCACCTGTTGAAGCCGGTAAGTTACTCACAGTCAAAACATAAGTGAATGAATCACCAATGGTAGCATTACTGACATTCACTGTTTTGCCTATACTGAAATCACTGGTAATGGCATTGATGACATCTGATTGACTGGCAGAGTTATCGGTTAGATTAGAATCTGCTGCACTTTCAATAAACCCTTGAACTATGGCACCAGTTGCTGGTGTGACTGCAATAACCTCAACCTGGATGTCATGAGTACTGAAAGAAACGAAAGGATTGCCCTGTCGATCACAATTCACCATACCACCTGTCGGCGAGCCATCATGATTACAGAACCAACCCGGCGCATTGGTCAAATTAACGTTACTGAATGCCACTTCCGTAGGCAATGTAATATCAACGGTCACATCAGAAGGACTTGCTGATGACCCCATTGGGTTATGAACCTGTACTTCGTAAAAAATACTGTCTCCCTGATCGTATACACCAGGCACTGATATAAATTGTAGAGATAAATCGGCATCACCAGCAATAATTTGAAACGACACATTGTCAGTATCATTAGAAGGGTTAGGATCAAAATCACTGGTCATTGAAGCAAAAGGGGTAATGGTTGTTCCTGCCATATCTGCAACCGCAATAATTTGAATATCAGTAACACTGCCTTCTGGTACCGGATTACTTGCGTTACAAGTCACATCTCCACCCGCTGGAGCCCCGTCATGTATGCAGGACCACCCAGTTGCGTTGGTGACTTGTGCTGAACTAAAAACAACCTCATTGGGTAAAGTTGTAACTACTTCGACATTCGTTGCATCTCCACCTGAAGCAAATGGATTGTGTACTTGTAAATCCAGATTAATCAAATCACCAACAACATAACTTGTTAAATCTGAATCCATGGTTAAATCCAAATCAATAGAAGGCGCAACGATTGTTATAGCGGCGCTATCAGTGTTGTTCGCACTGTTTCCATCAGCGAATGATGTGGTTGCGGTATTATTTACATTAGAGCTGATGGGTCCATTGGCAGCAACCAAAATTCTCACCCCATCCTGTGCAGTGGTATTGGGTAAATTAGCTGCATCACAACTGAGCGTCGGTGCTGAATAAGTACAACTGAAGTTTCCGAAAGGGTCATGACTGATGTAAGTCACTTCTGGTGGCAGGGTATCAACAAAATTAACATTTGTGGCGTCGATGGTGCCAGTATTGTTTAATTGAATGTCATATTCAAACTCTGCACCTTGAACAACTTGCGTGGCTCCGCCAAAAATAGACTTGGTTAATTCGACTTCTGGAAAACCGCCTATTGCTATAGTAAAGGGTTGATCACTGCTGTTATTGCTGTTATCAGGGTCGGCTTCATTGGCCGAAACAGTGGCCGTATTGATATAATTTCCTGGTTGTGCACTGATTCCTACGGTGGCCGCAACAGTAAAAATAACGGTGTTTCCTGCTGGTATCAGCGTGGCCGTACACTCAATGAAAGAAGCCAAGTCTTGACAGTCAGGACTTGATCCATTGGCATCAAATTGTAAATTGTTGACAACAAAATCATCCATCACCACTACATTGGTGGCATCAAGGCCAGAAAGGTTAGTCACAGCGATATCGAAACTGATGGAATCACCCGGTTGCACTGTGGTTGGAAAACCACTTGTCATCGTTTTATCTATGCTTAAATCCACACCACCAGCTGGTACAAAATTGATATCAGTTGTGAGTTGATCATTTCCAGGATTAGGGTCGCCGATGGCATTGGTAATATCAGCATCTACTGCAGCATTAACCAATACAGGATTAATTGGAGAAGTGATAGTTAAAACCAAATCAGAGCTGTACCCAGCTGTATAAATAGAAAAATAATTACAAGTAATCTGCGAAGTGACAAGAACACAATTCCAGTTAGGGTCAGAAGAGTTTACATTGGCAGGTTCTATTTGTGGGTCAAGGTTAAAGGTTACAGTTGTTTGATCACCTTCGTCAATTCCATTGATATCATTAGTCACAGTATACGTCAACATCTGCGTACCACCTCCAGCAGGCAGTGTTACCGGGTTTCCGTTGGGTGATAGTGTTAACTGAAAGTCCGTTTGTGACAAAACGACCCCTGAACTCATTAACAAAACAAAACCCCATACTATTTTGCTGATATTTGAAAACTTCATATCCCTTTCTCTCTTTTATAAAAGTGCCGTGAGGGCATTTATTGCAATAAACTATAGATTATTTTGACCATGATTCAATTATTTTTCAATTGTTTACATGGTTATTTGAATAAAATGTGGCACATATCACAAAAAACTTTCTATTTTTTTGTTTAAGCCTGATTGTTACGCCTTATTCAATAAGTATAACGAGATTTGGTCCAAAACCAGGACTTTATTTAAGAATATGGTCAATTTTGAGTTGTAAAGAGCGTCGATTTCTGAATTCATTGACCTGCAACTGATAACAAAGGTGAGTTGACTGTCCTTCCTCTGCAAATTGATGAGGATGGAAACCAAAGGCTATGGCATCAATTTGTTTTGATTGATCTGTGGTTTGCAAAACCAGTTTGCAGTGGTTATCGCCGACAAGTTTTTTACTTTTCACCACAAACCAGCCATCAAACATCGGCTGTTCAAATGCCTGACCCCATGGACCAGCCGCTTGTATCAGCTCAGCCACAACCAAATTTAAATCTTCAGTCGCTACTTCACCATCTGACAGTATGACTTTTTGAATGCTAGCGCCTTGCAAATGTGATTTAACTTGTTCAGCAAAGGCTCGTTGGAATGATTTCAATTGATCTTTGTGGATGGTCAAACCAGCTGCCATGGCATGGCCGCCAAATTTTTTAACTAAATCAGGATTTTGCGCATCCACATCAACCAACACATCCCTGATATGCAAACCCTGAATACTGCGGGCTGAACCCTTAAGCAAATCAGACTCCTTACTTTCACGGGCAAAGGCAATCACCGGTCTGTGGGTACGTTCTTTGACTTTGGAAGCCAATAACCCCACCACACCTTGATGCCAGTTTTTATGATACAGACAAATGGATTCTGGTAACTCTTGCTGTTTCATGATTTCATCCACCACAGAATCAGCAAATATTTGCATGTCCTCCTGAATGGCTTTTCGCTGCTGATTGATATCTTGCAGCTGTGAAGCCAACTGCTTGGCCTCTGCATGATCATCAGTCAGCAACAAATTAATGCCAATACTCATGTCTTCAAGACGACCAGCTGCATTCAAACGTGGGGCGATGTAAAACGCAATGGCATTGCTGTCAGCATTGTCCTGTTCTACACCAGCTACTTCAAACAAGGCATGAATCCCTGGTAGACTGCTTCGAGTTTTGATTCTTTGCAAACCGGCATCGACTAAAATCCGATTATTGACATCAAGTGGTACCAAATCAGCAATGGTGCCCACTGCCACCAGATCAAGCCACTGCGCCAAATTAGGTTCTGGCAAATGGTTTTCATTAAACCAATCTTGAGCTTTCATGACAGATTTGGTTTTTGCCAGCAAGTAAAATGCCACGCCAACACCCGCCAGGCATTTACTGGGAAATTCATCATCAGCACAATTCGGATTTACGATAGAGTCAGCTTGAGGCAACTGTTCAGGCGGCAGGTGATGATCAGTGATGATAACCTGCATTCCCAGATTCTTGGCTTTAGAAACACCATTAACAGATGAAATACCGTTATCAACAGTGATGACGAGGTCAGCTTTGACCTTTTCCAATTCATCCACCAATTGAGCGCTCAACCCGTATCCATATTCAAAACGATTGGGCACCAAAAAACTGATGTATCGCGCCCCCATGGCATGCAGACCTCTGATAACCAAAGCAGTAGATGTGGCACCATCGGCATCAAAATCACCGACAACAACAATGTGTTGGTTTAACTTTATCGCTTGAAAAATCAGGTTAGCAGCTTGATCAAGCCCATTAAATCCATCAGGTTGGAACAAATTTTTAAGGCGGTATTCAACCTGCTGGAAATCAGTGACACCCCGAGCTAAATAGATGCGCTGAATGAGGTGGTGTAGATGTTCACCACCCTTGATTGATATGTCTGGAACGGCTCTGCGCTTAAGTTGTGCCACAAGGCATCAGATGTATTTAATCGCTTCAATAAAATAAACCACCGTTCCACCAGGCGCTTGTACTTCTACTTCATCATCGACGCTTTTGCCAATCAAGGCACGTGCAATCGGCGAACTGATAGAAATTTTGCCATTTTCAATGTCGGCTTCAGCATCACCCACAATTTGGTAAGTGACATTATCACCACTCTCTTCTTCTTCAAGAACTACTGTGGCACCAAAAACGACTTTATCACCCACATTCAACTTGGTGACATCAATCACTTCAGCCGTAGACAAAATACCTTCCAGTTCAGCAATGCGACCTTCAGTGAAAGATTGTTGTTCTCGAGCAGCATGGTATTCTGCATTTTCTTTGAGATCACCATGAGCTCTGGCTTCTGCCACGGCATCAATGATCTGTGGACGCACTTCAGTTTTAAGTCTTTTTAATTCCGCTTTTAACGAATCAGCACCCGCTTGGGTGATTGGAGCTCTTTGCATGTTAATTCCTCAATTTCGTCAGTTTACTCAATGTTCATGTAACTCTTTTAATGAGTAAACTTCATGTTTGTTGATGTAATCATAAGCAGCTATGGTGGCAGCTGCACCGGCTATGGTGGTGCTGTAATTGATGTTTTGTTTTAAGGCTTCTTTTCTGATAGAAGCCGAGTCAGCAATGGCTTGCGCACCTTCGGTGGTGTTAATGATAAAGTCAATTTCTTTACTTTTTATTTTATCGACAATATGCGGTCTGCCTTCCATCACTTTATTGACGCTTTCACAAAACAAGCCAGCTTTTCTTAACAACTTACAAGTACCATGTGTGGCCACCAACTCAAAATTTAAAGTCCTGAGTTGCTTGGCCAATGGAATCAGGCGCTCCTTATCTGCTTCACGCACACTGACAAATGCTTTACCTTCACGGGGCATGTTTACACTCGCTGCCAGCCTGGATGTCGCCACAGCAGATCCAAATGACTTACCACTGCCCATGACTTCGCCAGTTGAACGCATTTCAGGTCCTAAAATCGGATCAACACCTGGGAATTTGACAAATGGAAAGACCGGTTCCTTGATTGAATAATGATTCAACTGTAAGCGTTCCTCGACGCCCTGCTCTGCCAAAGAAATGCCTGCCATACATTTAGCCGCAATTTTAGCCAACGGTAAGCCGGTTGCCTTTGATACAAAAGGAACTGTTCTGGAAGCCCTTGGATTAACCTCGAGAATATAAATATCATCGCCCTGAATGGCAAATTGGGTATTCATCAAGCCTATCACGTTCAGTTCCTTGGCCATCAATTTACACTGCCTGGCCAATTCTTGTTGAACTTCTTCACTCAAAGTAAATGGCGGGATACAACAAGATGAATCGCCTGAATGAACACCAGCTTGTTCGATGTGTTCCATAATGCCACCAACCATCACTTGCTGACCATCACAAATAATATCCACATCAACTTCAATGGCATGATCCAGAAAACGATCAAGCAACACCGGTGAATCATTTGAAACTTGCACCGCTTCAGTCATATAACGCAACAAATCCTGCTGAGTATGCACCACCTCCATCGCCCGACCACCAAGCACAAATGAAGGCCTGACAACCAAAGGAAAGCCAATTTTATCGGCCACAGCAGCGGCTTGACCCACTGCGGTTACGGTACCATTGGGCGGTTGTTTCAAGCCCAATTTATCCAGCATGGTTTTGAATTGCTCACGGTCTTCGGCCTTGGCAATACACTCAGGTGAAGAGCCAATAATCGGCACACCCGCGGCTTCGAGTTGTTCAGCCAGATTCAAGGGTGTTTGTCCACCGTATTGCACAATCACACCTTTAGGCTTTTCAATCTCAACAATTTCCAGTACATCTTCCAAAGTCAACGATTCAAAATACAATCGGTCAGATGTGTCATAATCAGTTGAAACCGTTTCCGGGTTACAGTTAACCATGATGGTCTCAAATCCGACTTCTTTCAATGCCAAAGCCGCATGCACACAGCAGTAATCAAACTCAATGCCCTGCCCGATGCGGTTCGGACCACCTCCAAGAATCATGATTTTTTCACGATCACTCGGATTTGATTCACATTGCTGTTCGTACGTGGAATAAAAATAAGCGGTAGGTGCTTCAAATTCGGCAGCACAAGAATCCACCCGCTTGTAAACCGGCTTCACATCCAAAGTCTGTCTTTTTAATCTGAAATCTGCTTCACTACAGCCTAGTAGTTCCGCAATTTTGGCATCAGCAAAGCCTTCTCTTTTCAGTTGTAATATTTGCTTACCGTCCAATTCATCTAATGAAGCACTAACTAATGCTTGCTCTATGTGCACCAATCTTTCTATGCTGGCCAAAAACCATGGATCAATCTTGGAGATTTGATAAATTTGTTCCGAGTCATAACCCAAACGGAAAGCATCCGCAATATAGAACAAGCGTTCTGATGAGGGCTCCCTGATTTCCTTAACCAAATCAAAACCATTGTCGATGTCTTGCTGCGACACCAATGAATCAAGCCCATTTTTACCCGTTTCCAAGCCACGCAGGGCTTTTTGCATGGACTCATTGAAAGTTCGGCCTATCGCCATAACTTCGCCCACTGATTTCATTTGGGTGCTCAAACGATCAACACTGTTGTTGAATTTCTCAAAGGCAAAGCGTGGTATTTTGGTCACCACATAGTCAATGGTTGGCTCAAATGATGCAGGTGTGGCGCCGCCAGTGATTTCATTTTGCAATTCATCGAGGGTATAACCAATCGCCAATTTAGCCGCCACTTTGGCAATTGGGAAACCGGTGGCTTTGGAAGCCAAAGCCGAAGATCGTGAAACCCTGGGGTTCATTTCAATCACGATCAAGCGACCATTTTCAGGATTAACCGAAAATTGCACATTGGAACCACCCGTTTCCACACCAATCTTGCGCAAAACCGCCAAAGATGCATCGCGCATCACCTGATATTCTTTGTCGGTTAAAGTTTGTGCCGGTGCCACAGTAATGGAATCACCGGTATGCACACCCATGGGATCAAGGTTTTCAATGGAACAAATGATGATACAGTTGTCAGCTTTGTCACGCACCACCTCCATTTCGTACTCTTTCCAACCCAGCAGGGATTCTTCAAGTAAAACTTCAGTGGTCGGTGACATCTTTAAACCTTCGGCTGTG
>JAUHXW010000105.1 GCA_030426705.1 Gammaproteobacteria bacterium | reverse complement strand
TGCTTCCCATTCCCGTGGGTAGGCCAGATAAAATTCGCCACCCTGCTCCACAAAAGCTGCTTGTATATAATGCCAAAGATTTTCATCACTGACTCGTTTAAATGCCCTGGATTTTCGATGAAAATCGAAGGCTGCCTGCCTGCTTTCAAACCGATTGGGCCGTCCCAGGGTTTTCGCAATAATTTTCACCCGCGTCTTGGCCAATTTAGGTAAACGGTGTGTTATCCAGCATATCAACCAAGGCAAAGTTACTGGTTCAATCATCACCAATGCTTTAAATAAATCTGGTCGCTTTTGCGCCGCCATAAAAGCAGTCACAGAGCCCAGTGAATGACCCACCGCCACCACATTTTTCATGTTGTTTTGGTCAAAGAATGCAATCACATCATCGGCCAGATCAAACCAGCTGTTGATGCTTTTAACGGGCGGTGTGGGTTCCCATAGCGGTTTTTGTAAATAGGAAACCACTTCGGATCGTGTGGCCAAAGCGTCGATTATAGGTTGATAGGTTTCAGGTGGAAAACCATTGGCATGCGCAAAATAAATCGGCGTTTCAGCCGTTTCTTTGCCCCAGGTTTTGTAGGGTAGGTTATTCATTGTTGGTTCAAATAAAATTAGAGACTTATTGTATCGCTTTTCAGGGCTAAAAGTGATTCTACCAATAAATCGACCGAGTGCTTTGGTAGGCTTCGCATGCCATCTCTTGAACCCTGACAAAACCCAAAAACAAGCCGGCTGAGCCTGTCGAAGCCTCAACCAGTTAGCATTTTCTTTATTTCACAAACACTTCGACAGGTTCAGTGTGTTTAGCGTATTGAGCATTTCCCGCTCAAACCCCCTCAGGATACTTCTCTGCCATAATAGCCAGTTCCTCAGTGATGATTTGCTCCAACACACTGAGTTTAATGTCACTGAGCTTATTCACATACAAACAGGACTTGCCCGTTTTGTGTTTGCCCAATTGATTCAACAAATCCTGATATTTATTGATACCGGCGATGATGTACAACGACAGATTGGCCTTGCGCGGAGAAAATCCTATGCGCATCATATCGCCCTCACGGCCTGAATCATATTTGTAATGATATTGGCCAAAACCAACAATACTTGGTCCCCACATTTTCGCTTGATACCCAGACAGCCGTTCCATCATTTCCAATAAGGCAAAAGCGTCCTGCCGTTTTTGTTCCGGGGTAACCCCGGTGAGGAATTTAATCACGCTTTCATCGGTCGGTTGGGTTTTGTTTTCTGCCATGATGATTCTCTTTTAAAATGATGACTATTAGAGACCTTTGCTCGATTCGTGATCAAAGATAAAAAGCCTAAAAATACGCCACTCTGCGTTGAAAAACTTGCCAATAACGGCGTATTGGACTGCATTTTCCGCCTTGATTGGCCCATTTTTAGCTCTTTTTGCTCAATTGCTCAGAATCGAGCAAAGGTCTCTATTATGACATATAAAGGCATTTGCTTGTTTTGCAACACAACAGATGTTTCAAACTTTAAAAACAAAACTGACCCTTGTTAAATAAAACATCATCGTCAACAACCGTGATCGTGCCATCAGGTCTGATGAGCTGCCATTGATGTTGATTGAGTTGAGGATCAAAATCTGTAACGATTTCGCAATTGAGTGTGCTTGCCAACTGTATGGCGTTTTCAATGGTAATTTTGATGTTGTAGACACTTAATGTAGTGGGGCAACAAACATCATCACTGGCATACAGATGAACCCAATGATTTAACTGATTATTGCTAAAGTCAAAGGCTACCAAATCGGTGATGATGGTCAGATCAGTGTCCAGGATTTCATCAAGAACAGTTTTGATGGTTGTTTGCTCGACCTCAATGCTCAAATGCAAATCCGGGTTATCAATAGCTGTTTCGTGCATGCTTAATTCACCAGTCAAAAAATCATAAACAACATCATACAACAACCACAAACAATGAAAAGCGTAACAGCGGCTTGATGGGTTCTAAGTTTAAGTCTTCGCTGTCATTCAACCCTGGCGTTTAATCCTTTACAATATTCTATTTTTGGATCTTTTTGTATGTTTGATGCCATCGAAATAACCACCTCGGATCAGGTTCCCATTCAGCTTGAGGTTTTTCGAGCTGAGTCCAACTACACTCTGGTTGTGAATCCGGCCATTGGCGTCAAGCGTCGACTATACCACCAGTTTGCCGAATTTCTATCGGCACAGGGCATCACTGTGGTGTTGTACAACTACCGAGGCATGGAAGACGGTATGGGCTCAATGCCTGAACACACCATTTGTGATGTTGAAAGCTGGGGCCGGTTGGATCAATCGGCTGTCATGGCTTGGGTCAAAGGTGAGTTGAAACCGAGAAAACTGTGGGTTTTAGGTCATTCTTTGGGTGGCCAAATATTTGGTTTTGCAGAAAACACAGATACTATCGATGGTTTAATTCATGTGGCTGCACAAAAAGGTGATAAAAGACTGTGGTCAATCGATGGATATGTAAAACTGTTCCTTTTATGGCATGTGTTCATTCCGTGGATGAGTCGCGGGAAAACATTTAATCCCAAAAAACTGGGCTTGGGCAGTTACCCATGGCCAGCGGCGGCGGCCAAACAATGGGCCAGTTGGGGTCGTCAAAAGGACTATTTGTTTAATCCAAAATTTGCTTTTGATTTATCACCTTGGCACAATTTTAACCGACCTGTACTCAGCTTTGGATTTACCGACGATGACATGGCGCCAGAAGCAGCCATTGATGGTCTGCTCGAGGAGTGTGGTAAAAATCATGACCACAAGCACATAGAAAAACGCATCATTGACCCCCAATCATTAGGCCTCGATTCAATAGGGCATTTTGGTTTTTTTAAAGCAGAATGCCAGTCATTGTGGCAGGACATCATTACATGCATAAAGAACAACTGAATACCCAAAAGAACGGTACGAATAACGACGCAAACAACGACGCTTCGAACAAAGCCTCGTTAACCCATCTGCGTTTAATCAAGCCGTTGGTGAGGCCTTATAAAAAACATATTTTATTGGCTTTGTTGTTGCTGTTTCTGGGTGCGGCCGCCAACCTGGCTATTCCGGTGACCTTTAAGTTGATGATAGATTTGGGTTTTGCCGCTGAAAACCAGGATCAACTTTCCTTTTATTTTCTGCTGGTGTTTGTGGTGTCATCATTGATGATATTGTTCACTTCTTTACGTTATTTCTGGGTCTCCTGGATTGGCCAAAAGGTGGTCACTGATTTACGTAAAAAGGTTTATGGAAAAGTCATGAACCAGTCTCAGGAGTTTTTTGAAACCACTAAAACCGGTGAAATCCTCTCTCGCATCAATACCGACACCACCTTGGTTGAAACGGTGGTGGGCAGCACTTTTTCCATTGCCTTACGCTCTGCTGTGACCTTTTTAGGTGCCCTAATCATGATGGTGGTTTCCAGCCCTAAACTGGCTATGTATATGAGTTTTTTGATTCCGGTGGTGGTGATTCCCATCGTCTTGACTGGGCGCAAAATTCAAAAGCTTTCGAAAGCTGAGCAAGATCGCATCGCCGACTCTTCGGCACTGGCCACCGAAACCATCAATGCCATGCACACAGTTCAGGCCTATGCGCAAGAAAACCGTGAAAAAAACAAATTTATCGAGGCCATTAACAAAGCATTCAAGGCTGCAGTGGCTTCCATACGCATGACCACCATCATGTCTTTGTTGGTCGGTTTTGTGATTTTTGGTGGCATTGTGTTTGTGTTGTGGTTAGGTGCCAAGGATGTGATTTCTGGCGACATGACGGCAGGAACGCTCAGCCAGTTTGTGATGTATGCGATTATGGCAGCCACATCGGTCGGTGCGCTGTCAACGGTTTGGAGTGAGCTGAAAAAAGCAGCTGGCGCCTTGGAACGCATCATTGAACTGATGAATACCCAGCCGGCCATTCAGGATCCAGCTGAACCTCAATCCATCAAGCAACCTGTATTGGGCAACATCAGCATTGAGGGTTTGTCCTTTGCTTACCCCAGCAGGCCGGAGTTGAATGTTTTGAACAACATTTCCTTTGAAGTGGTTCCTGGACAAACCGTTGCCCTGGTAGGTCCTTCTGGTTCGGGTAAATCAACCTTGTTTCAACTGTTGATGCGGTTTTATGAGCCACAAACAGGTAGCATTAAGCTGGATGGCACCGACATTCAAACACTGCTATTGCAAACACTGCGGGCACAGTTTTCTTTGGTGGCACAGGATGTCACCATCTTTTCAACCACCGCCCGAGAAAACATTGCTTATGGTCGGCCTGATGCCACTGATGATGAAATCAAAGCCGCTGCTAAGTTGGCACATGCTGATGAATTTATTGAGCAATTGGAAAATGGTTATGACACGTACCTGGGGGAGCGTGGTGTACGGTTATCTGGTGGCCAGGCTCAGCGATTGTCCATTGCCCGGGCGGTCATTACTGACCCGCCTGTGCTACTGCTCGATGAAGCCACCAGCGCACTCGATGCTGGCAGCGAAAAGCTGGTACAAGAAGCCCTCAACACCATCATGAAAGACCGCACCACACTGGTTATTGCCCATCGCCTTGCCACCATCCGCAAAGCCGATCAAATCATTGTGATGGACCAAGGACAAATCGTCGCCAAAGGCAAACACGAGCAATTGATTCGCAACAATGAACTCTATGCAGAATTGGCCAAACTCCAGTTTACTGATCAAAAAGCTTGAGTTTTTGTTCAATCTACGTAAAGTGTAGTACTTTAAAACAATTAGGAATATTATGATTAGATGGTTTGTTTTGCTGTTGGCTTCCACTCAACTTCAGGCTTCTGAAAACAACCAGCTACAAGGAGGCTGGGATGTGAAAAGTATACGGTGGATTTCAGATGAACAAACTCATGAGTTACCCGAAGCTCAACCGGGCATGTTTATTTTCAGTGATAACCATTACGCCTTAATGTGGAGCCCCAAGCAATCACCGAGGGTTCCGTTTAAAGAATTAGCAAAACCAACCGATGAAGAAATCCTGGCTGGCTTTAAATCCATTGTATTTAATTCAGGCAGCTATGTAGTGACTGATAAGGAATTGACCACCACCGCCAGGGTTGCAAAAGTACCCGGTTTTGAGGGTGGTGAACTTAATTTCAAATACCAGTTCAAAGACGATTTGTTGATCTTGACCTTGTATGACGAAACCTATCCTGACGGTAAAAAGCCAGACTGGTCAGGCAAGTGGCAAACAGAGTTTACTTTGACTAAAGCAAAATAGTCCTTATGTAGAGACCTCAAAGCTGTGAGTGATGTTCACCACACCTTGCAGCATGTGTGACACTGAACAGTATTTTTCAGCAGAAAGTTTCACGGCACGGGCAACTTGCTTTTCCGCCACAGCTTCGCCTTTAACGACGAAGTGTAAATTGATATCGGTGTATATTTTGGGAATTTCTTCCCGCCGTTCTGCGGTGACTTTGACCTGTATATCGTTGAAGTCCTGCTTGGCTTTGGATAAAATCAATTTCACATCTATACCCGCGCAAGTACTCAAAGCCATCAACACGGCTTCCATCGGTGAAGGCGCAATTTTTTCTCCGTTTTTGCTGGTTGCGGCATCTAACACAACGCTCTGGTTTGATTCATTGGTACTGACGAAGGTATAGTCTTTCACCCATTGTGTGGTTACTGTATTTTTACTCATGGTTTTCCTGTTTAACGGGAACAGCCGTGTTGCTCAGTTCCCAGTTATGCTGTTATTCATTCAGACCTTGCCAAATGATTGTTCTATTTTTTCCTGTTGATTTGGCCTGATACAAGGCATCATCAGCCCTTTTCATTAATTTCTCTATCGCTTCTGTGGTGTCTTGTCGTTCTGTTACACCACAAGAAATGCTGATGTTAACGGTTCTATCCGGCATTGCTATGGCCATTTGTGCCACCTTGATTCTGACTTGTTCTATCAGCTGTTCGGCTTCGGTTAATGTCATTGATGGCATCATGACCAAAAATTCTTCGCCGCCGATGCGTCCCAAGTGCTGGTCTTTGTCAAGCGTTTCCTTCAGGGTATTGGCCACCTGTTTAATGACCTGGTCTCCCATCACATGGCCGTACTGGTCGTTGATTTGTTTGAAGTCATCAATATCAATGATGCTCAAACTGAATGGTTCTTCCAAGTCTTGACAACTTTTCAGTTGTGATTTGCCTGAACTGATGATGTGCCGTCGATTGGCCACTTTGGTGAGGAAATCTGTTTGTGACAGTTTAAGATAGCTTTTTCTTGACCTGAATAAAAACCATGAAGTAGCAAACAAAGTAATCGCTGCCAAACTGATGATCCAAATCCTTAACTGATTGATGTCATTTTGTTGCTTTTGTTTATCCAGCTCCAGTTGTTTGATGATTAATTGATCTGCCAGTGCTTGCTCCTGAAATTTTGAAATTTTCTGATCGAAGGTAACTGACTGCAAAGCAACCGCATTTTGGATAAATTCCTGCTTATTTTTTTCTTCATCATCTAACAAGGCCCACAGTTGATCCAGCGCCTCATCATGCTGTCCCAGGTGGTATTGGTGAATGAGATTCACTTGTTTTTTTAAACTTTTTAAGGTTCCTGTTTCCCCGATTTCATCCATGGTTTCCGCCGCAATGCGACCAGCGATGTCTTTTTCTCCTTGTCTGAAATAAGCAATCACTCGAAAGGCTTTCATTATTTGAATGAAATAATTTTCTGATGTGGTATTGGACAATTCCAATGCCATTTCTATGGACTCAATGGCTTCTACAAATTGTTTTTGCTTAAAAGCAACTGCCGCCTTGTTGTAGAAGGCAAAAAATGTGAAGTCTCTGAAATCCGGATTGTTCTCTGCGAGCTCAAACAACTTTTGAATATGTGACTGGGCTAGGGCCCACTCACCAAGATTGATGCTTTCGCCCACCATATTGTGTTGCATGTTGAACATGTCTTGAATGTCTTCTCTGCCTTGTTCAGACGCCCAGGCATCATAGGCTTTTTGGTAGTATTCATAAGCCTTTTCACTGATTCGCTTTTTTCGATACAAGTTACCCGTGGCATTGTGAATCAAGGCAGTCATGGTGCCAGCCAGTTGGTTTTCCTGTGAAAGGGTCGCGGCTTCTTCAAGGATACTTAAACCTGTTTTAAAGTCTTGAATGCTGTCTTGAAAACAAAAAGACAGCTGCACCAAAGAGCCCACCAAAGCATCTTTTTTTTCTATTTTTCGGGCTAATGCCACCGCCTCCTGGCGATCAGCACAATAGGCTTGAGGGTCATTGGTCAACAAGTAGTCCATATAAGAACGGTCCAACAGACTTTTTACCCAATAACCATTAGGCTCGCCTGCTTGGGCAAAAATTTCTATCGATTGGGTGAAGGATTTTTTGGCTGTTTCAATTTGATCATTGATTTCCAATACCAGGCCTTTTTGGTGGTAAAAGCGCCCTTGATCGGTGGTTGACCATTGCTGCACTGAAGGTTCTGTGTTCTTCACAAAGTTCAGTTGAGCCGCTTCGGTTTTTTTGTTTTGAAGTTCCTCTAAAAACTTTTCAAAATCATTTGCCCAGCAAACCACCGGCAGCAATAAAATCCAAAATGCCAAAAGAAGTCGTTTTGTTTTTTTTTGCAATTCAACCACCAAGTTTGCCGTTCAGAACAATACAGTATAGTTGATGGTTGAAATTTTCTTCAAGACATTTATAGGAGAGCTACTGAGCAACTCTCCTCAGTTTTCTTACCAAACTTACTTTTTTACTTTAGCAGTGGAGACCAATTAGGTTCGCGCACATGGCCTTTGCTCAACACCAGATCATTGCTGGTTTGTCCATCAGTTGAAACGGCTTTCAGTAAACCTTGGCCTGCTGGGGTTTTGGTGGCGTACAGCACCATGGCGCCATTGGGCGCAAAACTCGGGGTTTCATCCAACCGGCCATCACTGATGATTTGCAATGTGTTGGAGGGTCGATGGAACAGCGCGATTTTATAAACATTGTCGTTGCCGTGTACCATGGCGATGTATTTACCATCCGGTGAAACGCTGGGTCGGGTATTATAATCGCCTTCAAAAGTAATTCTTTTGGCTTTTCTGCCGATGATGTCTGTTTCATAAATTTGTGGTTTACCACCACGGTCGGAAGTGAAAAACAGTGACCTGCCATCAGGCGACCATTCCGGCTCTGTATCAATCGCCCAGTGGTTGGTGATTTGGGTTAAACGCTTGTCGAACACATTGATGGTGTAAATTTCCGGGTTGCCGGATTTGGACAAGGTGATGGCCAATAATTTGCCGTCCGGTGAAAACTTGGGTGCGCCATTAATACCTTCAAAACTGGTCATCAGGGTTCTGGCACCGGTGCTTAAATCCTGAATATAAATGGCCGAATTGCCTTTTTCAAACGACACATAGGCAATTTTTTTGCCATCCGGTGACCAGGAAGGTGACAACAAAGGCTCTTTGGAAGTCACCAAGGCCTGAGGGCCGTAACCATCTGAGTCGGCCACCACCAATTGATACTTGAAGTCCGGACCATTTTTGATGGCGGTCACATAGGCCAATTTGGTTGAAAACACACCCGGTATTTTTAAAATTTCTTCATAAATGCGATCAGCAATGTAATGTGCTCCAGCACGTGCCTGTGTTTTGCTCAATGGCAGGGTTAAAGCCAACAATTGCTTTTGTTCAGCCACCGAGGCCAATCGGAAACGCACTTCCATGCGGTCATTATCCAGATGTGTAATG
>JAUHXW010000442.1 GCA_030426705.1 Gammaproteobacteria bacterium | reverse complement strand
TTGTACACTTTAGCCTTTGATTATCCCAAAAGATCAAAATTCTTCACCAGTGAACTGAAACATTTTCTGAAACTGGCTCAGGAAAAGCATGTCGACGCCCTATCAGCCCAAGGCTCTTATGCCGGAGCTATGGGATATGGTCAGTTTATGCCGTCCAGTTACCGTTCGTATGCGGTGGATTTTGAACAAGACAATGTAATTGACCTACTGAATAACCCACAAGATGCCATCGCCAGCGTGGCCAACTATTTGAATAAACACAAATGGCAACCAGGTGGCGAAGTGCTGGTATCAGTTAAAAAACCCAGCATTGAAACCAAATACAATCAACTTAAACCACATCTGAAAGATTACAAAACCCAGCAAGAATACACCCTGCTGGAGCTTGATGTCAACGACAATGAAAAGGCATACTGGCAAGGATTTCATAATTTTTATGTGATTTCCAGATACAACCATTCTCACATGTACGTCACTGCTGTTTATCAGTTATCTCAAGCCATCAAAACGCTGAAAGAACAACCAGGTGAGCAGCCATGAGAATGGTGCTGATTGGCTTGACAGTCATCACGTTTTTGCTCGCAGGTTGTGGCCGTAAAGACAGTTATAAAGACATTGACCCTGATAAAATAAAACCCTGGAAACCCAAGTCTGAACCTTTGAGCAAATACGGCAATCACAGCCCTTATCGGGTGCATGGAAAAATTTATCGGGTCAACAGTAACCCGCAAGACTTTACACAAACCGGTAAAGCTTCCTGGTACGGCAAGAAATTCCATGGCAAAAAAACCTCCAACCAGGAAATTTTTGACATGTATAAACTCACCGCAGCCCACAAAACGCTGCCTTTACCCAGTTATGTTGAAGTCACAAATTTAAAAAATGACAAAAAAGTCGTGGTCAAAGTCAATGACCGCGGCCCTTTTGTTGGTGATCGCATCATTGATTTATCCTTTGCTGCTGCCAAAGCTTTGGACTTTGTGCATGAAGGCATCGCCGATGTCCATATCAGGGTGGTTAATTCTCCCAAAGATTTGGTGAAAAACCCCATTAAACAAGGGTTAACCTATTTGCAACTGGGTGCTTTTTCCGATAAAAACACCGCGTACAACTTGGCAAAAAAAGCCAGTGATTTACTTGGAATCGAGACTTTTGTCACCATATTGTCCACTCGTAATGGCGCCTTACACCGGGTTCGAATAGGCCCGGTCGCTTCTGAAAGCAAAGTAAACAGCCTGATTAATAAAATCACCGCCAGTGGTATCCCCGATGCCAAGGTGATTACCGAATAACAGCAACTTGAATTGACCCATGAGAAAACACCAACCCATAATGCTTTTTCTGTTATTAGCCTTGAACTCACTGGTCTCAGCACAACAGCTTGATACCATTCCCGAGCCACCTCAGGTGGCCGCCAGCAGCTATATTCTGCTTGATTATCACAGTGGGCATATTTTGGCTTCGGAAAATCCACACTTACAAGTAGAACCTGCCAGTATCACCAAGATGATGACTGCCTATGTGGTGTTTTCAGAAATCAACTCAGGTAACCTGTCTCTTGAAGATATGGTGACCATCAGCGAAAAAGCCTGGCGCACTGGCGGCTCCAAAATGTTCATTGAAGTGGACAAGCAAGTCAAAGTTGAAGACCTGGTTCGCGGCATGATTGTACAATCTGGTAACGATGCTTGCGTGGCTCTGGCTGAACACATTGCCGGCAGCGAAGAAGTGTTTGCCAGCATGATGAATCAGCATGCGCAAAAACTGGGCATGAATGACTCAAGTTTTAAGAATGCCACCGGTTTGCCGGCCGA
>JAUHXW010000104.1 GCA_030426705.1 Gammaproteobacteria bacterium | reverse complement strand
CTGTGGTGGTTACCACCATGTTATGTTCCGGGAATACAAAGATATATTGCCTGCCATGTCCATCAGCATAATAACTGGGGTGAACACGTCCCAGCTTATCTTGAAAGTCGTGAACCCACCACTGATAACCATAACCACTGTTGGGTGAGCCAAAGACATCAGGGTCAGTATTTTCATTGCTGTAAGGGATGATGGATTGATTAATCCAGTCTTCTGTCACCAAACGATCGCCTTCCCAGATACCACCGTTTAGATAAAGTTGCCCAATTTTAACCATATCAATGGGTTTGAGCCATATCCCAAAACCAAGGGGAGCCAAATCATAGGGAAAGTCGGTGATGCCTTGCCCTTGTTGAGCACCTCCATCAATCAATTCCCAATGGTGATCTGTAATACCCAACGGCATAAAAAGATTCTGAATGGCAAAGGGATAGCTTTTTTCACCACTGATGTTTTGCAAAATGACACTCATCATGGAAGAAACGCCGGTGCTGTAGGTAAATTGACTGTCCGGCAGCTCTATCAAAGGCAATGACATTACATAACGATACCAGTCACTGGCTCTTAACATATTATTGAGTGAATTGTTGGAATGGTTGTATGGCCATGTCCACTCATCCCATTCCAAGCCGTGCCTTTGGGTCAATAAATCGTGGACGGTGATGGCCTGTTTGGCACGAGCGAAAGGCACATTATTGTATTGCGGCATGTATTGCAATACGGGCGCATTGACATCCAGGTTATATCCCATGTGCTGTGCGATGCCGAGCAACACATTACCTACGCTTTTGGTGACTGAGTAAATGGGTCTTTTTTCACCCTGATTGCCAAAATATTTTTCATGCACCAATTGACCATTTTTCACCACCAGCAAAGATCGAATGTTGCCATATTGGCGTGACTGAATCAGCTGATTCAATTCTGTCAACACCTGTGAATCCAGGCCTTGGCTTTCGGGGGTATTTCGCGGCCACTCATACGCTTGTGTGGATGAAACAAACAGCAAGCAACAGATAAAGACTTTTTTCATGAGGTTTCTGATTGGTTTTGAATTATTGTAACATGTTCAAACCAACCCGGCTATTATCAATTTCAGCAAGGACAACGGTTCGCCTCGACTTTATTTCTAAGTGGTAACCACACCAATCATCTGTCCGCAAGACCAACACAAAGCAAATTGACCTTCATTCTGTTCACCACAATGTTGACACTGCCAGTCGGCAAAACTCTCGGCGCTGGAAGCAGACTTTCGGCTGTCCCGAAGCGGTTGATAAAAGCTGACTTGCAAGCCTTTGAGGAAGAAGCAGAGGAAAATGGTATGCCATGGACACCTGGAAGATTACCAACTTTGGATACTAAATGATTTGGTTATTCCAATGTAATAAAAAGCCGGTTAATTGCCGGCTTTTTTTGATATAGACTTTAAGCGCTGGAGATTCATTCGCCTTCGTCATGTAATTTCGTAACCCAACTGTCAAAGTATCGCCATTTATTTGACATCAATAAAAATTACAATACCAACAGTCAAAACGAATTAAAACCATGCTTTTCCTGATAATTCTAATTGCTACTTTTGCTGGGCTAAAAACAATGATCACTGTGCTTTGCAAAATTTTTGATGCATAGAATATGTACAAAATTAGCTTAAAGGTAGTAACAGATTACCCAAGTAATTAACCACATTCCTAGTGGTTTATGTGATGTTAACTTAACAAAGTTTAATGGCATTGTCAGTTAAACCACATGGACACAAACGATAAACTAAAGAATGTACTTCACAACTTTTTTCAAATTAATTGAGGCGAATCAACACCTAATTTAAGTGTTGGTTTTGTAACTGTTTTGGTATTTGAAACCAAGGGTTTTGGCGGGGTTACGATATTTTCCCAATTTTTGATATTTTCAAAGTCATCGTTTGTACATCTAAAATGATTTCTTTTTATGTTGACACTTTATAAATATCGAGTTTAATGAATGAGTTTTACATGTTAATATGCTGCCATGATTAAGGACCTTATAATATTATCTTTGTTTATCGCAAGTGGCTATTTTGGCTACCAGAAATTTAAAGAAATTCAAGCAGAAGAATCCGAAGAAATAGTTCAACAACCAGTTGAGAAAAATCTCCGCAGCTATGAGCAGCGAGAGCAAGAACAACTAGACGCCTTCAATAAGCTCTATAACAATCGAGGTAATGGTGATAAACAGGACACCCGTGCACTGTTGGAACAAATGGAAGCAAAAAACCAATCAGGCTCTAAGATAACCAGAAGCCAGCAAAATCGTACTGTCATGGATCAAATTGACGCCAAAAACAAACCCAAACCCCGTAACACCGAAGTTGATCCAATATTCTGCCGCAAGGCCGAGCGAGAAATGAAGTCACTTAAACTTCCCAAGGATTTTAACAACAAGAGAGCAATGAACCAATATTATAATAAGAGATCTAAGATACAAAATAGAATTGACAAATATTGTGGCGTTATCTGCAAAGGCAGTAACTGCGGGAATTTCTAAGTTTTTAGTTCCAAAACAACCTCCAAGTATGCGTAAAAAAACCAACACTAATGTCGGCGGATTTGCTGCGCATATATATTACTCAACCAACTTGATACTGTCCTTTTCAATCTGTATCTTGCGCTGTTTATACAATGCGCCGATGGCTTTTTTATAGCTGCCTTTACTGACTTTCCATTTGGCTTTGATGTCATCAGGACTGCTTTTATCGGTGAGTTCGCTTACGCCGTTGTTATTTTTAAGGTCAGCAAGGATTTGTTCTGCCAGATCACCGAGCTGCTCTTTGTTGGGTATATGCAAGGTCAGGTTGATTTTGCCGTCTGCGTTGATGGACTTGATGTAGCCTTTTTTATGCAAGCCGATCATGATGTTTTGAAACACATCGGAATGATGTAACAAACCCAAGTGGGTGTCATTGATCACTGCCTTGTAGCCCAAATCACTTTTACCGCAGAACAATAAATCCACTTGCTGACCGGGTTTGAGCCAGGTATTTTCTTCGAGTAGGTATTTATCCAAACGCGCTGATGCGGTGATTCGCTTCGATGCTTTATCAAGGTAGACATGCACCACTTTGAACATGCCAGGTCGCAATGCATTGGTTTGTTCTGCATAAGGCAACAATAAATCCTTGGGTAAGCCCCAATTCAGAAAAGCACCGGTTTTATTAACATCAATAACCTTCAGATAGGCACACTGCCCCACCATTACTTTGGGCGTTTCAGTGGTCGCAATCGGTTGATCATCGGAATCGAGATAAACAAATACCTCTATTTCACTGCCCTCTTGTAAAGAATCAGGCATGTGCCTTCGAGGCAGCAAAATATCACCCAAATGCCCACCATCAAGGATGGCACCCATGGTCAAAATACTTTTGACTGCCAGCTTATTGTTTTTTCCGAGTTGAATATCAGCCATTGACACGCTCGAATTCACGCATGAAATCAATCAAGGCATCAATGCCCTCAATGGGAACGGCGTTGTAAATACTGGCACGCATACCTCCCACCGCCATATGCCCTTTCAAGGCTTTGAGATCTGTCGCAGAACTTTCCGCAAGAAACTTTTGATTCAAAGATTCATCTTGTAACCAAAACGGCACATTGACCTCAGATCGACAATCTGGCGCCACTTTATTGAGGTAAAAATCACTTTGATCAACAAAATCATACAAACGTGATGATTTCAATTGGTTGTTCTGTTGGATGGCGGCTACCCCACCCTGCGCTTTGACCCAACGCAACACCAACAGCATCACATACCAGGGGAAAGTCGGTGGTGTGTTGTAAAAAGACCGGGTGTCGGCATAGGTTTTGTAATCAGTCATGGTTGGAATCAGGTTGTTGGATTTGCCAATCATGTCGCGTTTCATGATCACAAATGTGATTCCCGCAATACCCATATTTTTTTGTGCACTGGCGTAAATCATTGTATAGTCATTGACATCAAACACCCGTGTCAATAAATCCGAAGTCATGTCGCAGCACAAAGGCACACCATTGGTTTCTGGTAAGCGATGCCATTGCACACCTTCCAGGGTTTCATTACTGGTATAGTGAAAATAATCCGCATTTTGGTTCAAGCTACTGGCATCATAGGCAGGAATGTTGGCATAAACATCATCGCTGATGGGGGCTGTGCTAGTGACTTGGGTAAAGCGGCCTGCTTCCTTAATGGCTTGTTTACCCCAATGGCCGTTGATGGCATAAATGGCATGACCTTGTGGTGAAGAAATATTGATGGGCAACATTGAATATTGTAATCGGGCTCCACCAGGAATCAGCATCACCGCATATTCGTCAGTAATATTGAGTAATTCACGGGCCAATGCTTCATTTTCATCGGCCATGTCGGTAAATTCCTTGCTGCGATGCGAGACTTCCATCACCGAACAACCGGTACCATTCCAATCGAACAATTCATCGGCAATTTGTTGTTTAACGCTCAAAGGCAAGGCTGCAGGTCCTGCAGAAAAGTTATAAACAGTCATTTTTTTGTAAGGTATTTTCACGTTTGGGTGTCTTGAATTGTAGTATATTAGGAATGTTCTTGGGACTTTTTTCACTTTTGTATCAACAAATTTTAAAAGCCTTGAATTATTAATGACAAAAGTGAAAGCGGCCTGGCGAACATGGCTTAAGTTAATTTATTTGACCTTCTGATTGGCTACGCCAACCAACCAGGTCAAAACCAAATTTTTAAAATTTGGAACAAATGTGCTTGATGCTCTAGCAAAAAATTCTTGGAATAATTTATGAAGTTCAAAAACACCCACAAAGATTACCAGGTCACAGATGAATCCATTTATCACAGTCGCCGAAAATTGCTCAAGGCTGGATTGCTGGGTTCGGCGGGTTTACTTTCATCAGCTGCTTTTGGATTGAAATTACCTAAACACAAGGTCAATGGCAAGTTCAAAATTGATGAGATCACCAGTGAAAAGGATGCCACCACTTACAACAATTTTTATGAATTCAGTCTGAGTAAATCAGGACCATCTGAGGAAGCACATACTTTAATCACCGAGCCCTGGACGGTGGACATTTCGGGGTTGTGTGAAAACAAGGGCAAAATGGATCTGAATAAGCTGATCATGAAATTCCCCATAGAAGAACGCATATATCGCATGCGTTGTGTCGAGGCCTGGTCTATGGTGATTCCCTGGATGGGGTTTAAGTTAGCGGATTTAATCAAGTTTTGCAAACCGTTGAGCAGTGCCAAATACGTCTATTTTGAGACTTTATACGACCCGAAGCAAATGCCCAATCAAAAAGGTCGATCAATCCCTTGGCCGTACCGTGAAGGTTTACGCATGGATGAAGCCATGAATGAATTGACTTTGATGGTAGTGGGTATGTACGGTAAGAAAATTCCTAATCAAAATGGCGCACCCCTGCGTCTGATTGTGCCGTGGAAATATGGCTTTAAAGGCATTAAATCCATTGTCAAAATCAAATTCGTTGACCAACAACCAGTCAATTCCTGGCAAGCCATTGCGCCCGATGAATACGGATTTTATGCCAATGTTAATCCGGAAGTCGATCACCCACGATGGTCGCAAGCCACTGAACGTCGCATCACCGGCGGCTTTTCCTTGTTCAACAGTCGCATCAAAACCCAAATGTTCAATGGTTATGGGGATTACGTGTCTGATATGTACAAGGGCATGGACTTACGCAAGTTTTTCTGATGAACAAGTACCTTACAGTCATCAAAATCATCACTTTTATGTTGTTAATGGCACCATTGGCCTTGATGGTGTGGGATGGTGTTCATAACAACTTAACCGCAGACCCGATTGAAGAATTATTACATCGCACCGGCATTTGGGCTTTGCGTCTGCTGTTGTTAACTTTGGCCATGTCACCTTTAAAAACCATGACTGGCCAAATTGTTTTTATCCGGCTGCGTCGCATGCTGGGTTTGTTTACTTTTTTTTATGCCAGTTTACATTTGACCATATATGTGTGGCTTGATTTGGGACTGGACTGGTCGCATTTTCTGGAAGATGTGGTCAAAAGACCCTACATCACTGTGGGTATGTTGGCCTGGTTATTGATGGTACCCATGGCCATCACTTCTAATAGATTCATGTTAAAAAAACTTGGCAAGAACTGGAAAAAAATTCATCGGATGATTTACCTGGTCTTGATATTGGCCTGTTTTCATTTCATCTGGTTAGTCAAATCAGATATCACAGAACCTTTGACATACAGTGGAATCGGGTTAATATGGCTGCTTTTCAGAGTCATTGAATACCGTGGAAAAAGAACTCAAAACATTTGAACGGTTCAAAAAGGATCGCGCCACTCGCAGAAAACAAGCCAACATGCTGTTAAAAATTTGCAAAGCCATATCTGAGGCAGGTGCACCGGCACATAGGTTGGAAAATTACATGCAGGTTATCTCTGAAAAATTTAGACTGGAAGCCAGTTTTTTTGCCATGCCCACTGCTGTTTTGGCAAGTATCGGTGAAGACGAATACAGCCAACGCTCTTATATGATTAAGACCAACCCCAATGACATAGACCTAAAAACTTTACACACCATCAACGATGTCATCAATCAATTGGAAAACGATGCCATCAACATTGATCAGGCTCTGGATGAAATTAAATCAATAACCACACAACCTCAACCCTATCCAAGCTGGTTGGTTGCTTTATGTTTTGGAATTGTGGGTGGTGGTTTTACCACTTTGTTTTCCGGTAGCTGGTATGATGTTGCTGTGGCCAGTCTTTTGGGCTTAATCACTGGCATCATCACCATTTACAGCGCAACTTACAAATACTTGTCTCAATTATTGACGCCCTTGGCCGCCATGATTGTTGGTGTTTCTGCATTGGCCATCAGTCACTATTGGCAAACCATTGATCATTTTCTGGTGTCTTTGGCCGGGTTGATTATTCTGGTTCCTGGATTAGGCATCACCGTTGCCATGCGTGAATTGTCAACTGGACATCTGGTTTCTGGCAGCAGTCGCATGGCAGGTGCTGTGACTACGTTGTTTTTACTGTCCTTTGGCCTGGCATTGGGTTATTTGATTGCCCAAGGATTATTTGGTGAAACTGTGGTCAATAAATTACCTGGCGTGCCTAAATGGTTCAGCTATCTGGCATTGGTGGTAACTGCACTGAGTTTTTCTGTGTTGTTCAAAGCCAGATTACAAGACACCATTTGGATATTCCTCTCTATCGTACTGGCTTATGCGGGTTCAAGCCTGATTGGTTTGTGGTTGGAGCAACCTTTTAAATCTTTGGTGGCCGTGCTGGTGATTGCCATTGCTGGCAATATTTACTCAAGAATCAGCTCCAACCCAGCCTCAGTGATGCACATTCCAGGTATCATTTTACTGGTTCCTGGCAGTATAGGATTCAACTCATTGTCGGCCATGTACACCAACGACACCATCACCGGTGTTCAGGCAGCTTTTAACGCTGTTTTGATTGCCGTGGCCATTTCAGTCGGCTTACTGGTGGGCAATTTACTGGTTCCACCTAAAAAAGAATTATAAAGACTTTTGCTTTTCAATTTCTTCGAGGAAAATGTTCTTTCATTGGAGATCTGCTGAGCAACTCGACCCGCCGAGCCGGTTAGGCAAAGCATGAAATCATGGCGGTTTGCCGAAGGCAAGAAGCCTTGATGTAATGCTTGATAAGCCGTGAGCGCATGCGAATCAGAGGCGAAGAGAATAGCCAATGAACACATGGCGGTTTGTCGAAGACAAGAAGCCTTGTGTGAATGGCGTCATTCGTGCGAGATTACAAGCCATGTCCGCCGCGGTCGCTTTCATTTTAGTAGGGACCAAAATGAATGAAGCCCCAAGGACATTCCTTATTTACTTCATATTTTTTATGCTCTTTTACGAGCTGTTTAATGATATGGAATTAGACCTTAGTATTATAAGAACTACCGAATTCAATGACTTTTAAAAAATACAGTGAAAACTGATATAAAAAAGACATGATTGATTGAACCTATTTACCTTTTATACTAAACTCACCCGCTTTAATAAATTCAACGCCGAATACAATAAAATATGAATTCAGCATTCTTAAAGTGTCTATTATCACTGGTTTTGTTCTTAACACTCCCTATTTCACAAGCAGATTCTAATCAAATTGAAAAATATACATGGAAAAAGACTACTGAAGCCAAAGTGGTTCGAGTGGATAATCCGATTGGAGACATCAGACTTCGTTTTGGTGGGTATAAAGATGAGTTTGAACTGATTGCTATGGTTCAACACATTGAATCTGTTGGTTACCTCCAAGTCAAAGAAGTCGTTGAAGATGATACTTATTACCTGAGTGTCGAGCGCATTGATAAAGAATCCGGTAAAGTCATTGAATTGAAACAAAACGATAAGGCGAGAATTGATTTCACAGTATTTGTTCCGCTTGGTCGCACCATTTACGCAACCACAGATCATGGTCTGGTCGAAGCCAGAAAAATGCGCGACCCAACGACATTGAAAACCAACTCTGGGCAAATATTTTTACGCGACAACAAAAACACCATACAAGCGAGCACAGTCAGTGGTGAAATTATTGCTAATTTAGTCACGATTGATTCCAAAGAAAAACAAGTATTCAAAACTGTAACCGGTTTGATTGATATTTGGATTGCGGAAGACGCCCGACATGATGTAACCATGTCGACTTCTGGTGACGCGGACTCGTCCAAGCAGGCGCCGAATGTCTCCCATGCGCCCAGACTGGCGGCGGAAGCCACATCCTCGTCAGCGCCCTC
>JAUHXW010000103.1 GCA_030426705.1 Gammaproteobacteria bacterium | reverse complement strand
AGACATTTGGTATGAGGCCGAACCTGTGGTTTATCAGGCTGAACAAGGTGTAGATTTATTGATTAACATATCAGCATCGCCTTATGCGGCAGGTAAAATTGAAAGCCGTATTGCCATGTTACAACGCCGAGCCAAACGATTTGGCACACCGCTGGTTTATTGCAATTTGGTGGGCGGTCAGGATGAGTTGATTTTTGACGGCACCAGTTGCGCCATCGATGCCGCTGGTGAGCTGAAAGCCTTGTCACCGTCATTTGATGCATCTTTTACCACCATTAATTTTGCTCAACCACAAACCCAAATCACTGAGCCAGAGTCACCTTTGGCGGAGCTTTATGATGCAGTGGTTTCTTGCACACGCGACTATTTCCAGAAAAATGGTTTCAGCAAAGCTGTTTTGGGGTTATCTGGTGGCATTGATTCAGCACTTACGGCTGTCATTGCTGCAGATGCCATTGGCGCAGAAAATGTCACTGGCGTATTGATGCCTTCCAAATATTCATCAGATCATTCTGTTACCGATGCTCAAGTTTTAGCCGATACTTTGGGCATGCCGAGCCATGTGGTACCCATCAAACCCATGCACCAATCATTCCATGAGTTTTTGGAGCCCTTGTTCAATGAGTTTTATGATGATTATTTTCACCGACAAACCGATGAAAACATTCAAGCCAGAATTCGTGGTGTGCTGCTGATGGCTTTTTCCAATAACAGCAATGCCATTTTGCTCTGCACCAGCAACAAAAGTGAAACTTCAGTTGGTTACACCACGCTTTATGGAGATATGGCTGGCGGCTTTGCGCCAATTAAAGATTTATTCAAACTACAGGTTTATGCACTTGCCGAATACCGCAACAGTATTGATCCTGCGGGTCCTGTGATTCCATTAAATACCATCACCAAACCACCTTCTGCTGAATTACGCCCTGATCAAAAAGACTCTGATTCATTACCTGAATACGAAATTTTGGACGAAATTCTCAAAGCTTATCTTCATCACCATAAAGATGCAGCGCAAATTGCCAAAGCCTTGAATCAAGATATAGATTTGGTGATTAAAGTACTAAAAATGGTCGATCGCAATGAATACAAGCGCCAACAAGCCGCTCCAGGACCACGTGTAACCCAAATGGCCTTCGGCAAAGACCGTCGCATGCCTATCACCAATGGTTTCCAACATAAAAACTAAAAAAAACAAGGGCAAAGCTATTACGCTGGTATTTGGTCTGACGGCAGATCCAATCCACAAAGGTCATGAGCAGGTTATTCATAACAGTTATACTTTTGCGGAACAGTATGGCTACAATATTGTTGAATTTATTTTGGTTCCTACCTTCCAGCCTAATTTAATTGCTGATAAAAAACAGCCCAGAACTGCATTCAAACACCGCTTTGCCATGTGCAAGTTGATAGCTGATGATTTAAATAAAAAATTTAACTATCAAGTCCAAGTATCTGATATTGAGAAAGTTTTGTATGATGTAAATAATCGTAAAAGTTACAGTTTTGATACATTGCAAGCACTGAACAAACCCAATCAATTGTTTGTATTAAGTGCAGACCATTTCGCTGGCCGTTGGCCTAAATTCAGAAAATGGCATCGCTGGCAGGAACTGGTAAAAAGACATGGCTTACTGATTCATCAAAGACCAGGTCATGGTATAAACTTAACTTTTTTAAAGCAGCTTAAGACCATTAACCATCAATTATTCCGAGTGAAGGACTTGCCTACCGTGGAAGTATCTTCAACTTTACTCAGGCAACAACTGGCAAAAAACGTCAGACCAGACAATACTCTGCTCAACCCAATTATTTTTCAATTCATTTCCAAGCATTACTTATATCGCCCGCAACAATAATCAAAAAAATACTGTTTCATTCACTTGGTACTGTTCTATAATAAAAGAATGAAAGTAACTTTTATCAATAGAACGTTTACATTTATATTCGTGTTGATGGCAGCTTTCCTTACTGCCTGCAGTTCCACGCCAACCTTAAAAATCAAGAATAATTACACCGAAGCAGACCTGTTTAATGATGCACTATTTGATCAACGTCCAAACATCATGAGCTTGGATGAAGTGTTTGCATTAACCGAACAACAAAAAAAAGATTTCTTAAAAGACTTTCACAGCAAAGACTACCGAGACTACACTGACAGCGAAAGAATATTTCTGTATCTGCAGAACCATTTACAAAACTTTAATTTTCATTCCGAAACATTGAACGCCTCCGATTCTTTGGCAATGAGTTCTGGTAACTGCATGTCCCTGGCAATTTTGACCAAAGCCTTGACTCGGTTAACTCATGCAGGAATAAGCTATGAGCTGGCACGGACACCTCCGGTATTTCAACGGGAGGGCAATTTTGAGTTAAGTTCTCAGCACATCAGGACTGTGGTCTATAACAAAACAACCAAAACCCTTAAGCAGTTTTTAAATACTAACAGCAAAGTCAAAATTGACTATTTTTCCACGTTAGGTTCAAGAACATTAAGAAAAGTAAACAAAGAAGAATTTCACTCTTTGTACTACAGCAATCGAGCTGCGGAAGCCATGATCAAAAATGATTACAATGAAGCTTACTGGAATATTAAAGAAGCACTAAAAATTAAATTTGATAATTTGGTGGCCATTAATATTTTAGGTGTTTTGTACCAGCAGATGGATCAATTTCATTATGCAGAGCGCGCTTATCGTTATGGATTAGCTTTTGGCAATGATCAATTGGAACTACTTAATAATTATCACAACTTTCTAGTGCATACCAATCGTAAAAATGAAGCGCAAATCATTGCCAAAGAATTAACCAATTATAACGATCCAGATCCGTTTAAATGGTTGGATTTGGCTGATAATGAATTTAAAAAAGGCAACTATCGAAAATCAATCAGGTTGTATGAAAAAGCTGCAGAAAAAGCCGATTATCTTCACCAGCCATATGCCGGAATCGCCAAAGCTAATTTCATGTTAGGTAGAAATGACTTGGCCATCAAATCTATGGAAATGGCATTGACCAATGCACATACCCAAAAAGCCACCTCAATATATCAAGCTAAATATGATTACATAAAATCACATTCTAAAACCAATTAAATCAAAATTACGACCACATGTTAGAATCCTGGTCTTTAAAAATCTAAGCGAACAAATATGCAACACATCATCTGTACTGCAAGCAGCATTGTTGAAAATGCCTTGTCCGCCAATGGTTTTATTCAAATCACTGACAGTATATTTGACTTAAACCAAATTTGGATTGGGCCCAGACCACACCTAGAAGAAGATGAGCAATTTAAACAAATCATTCCTTACGTCATTCTCTCCTATCAAGGCAAAATCGCCGCATACCAGCGCACCAAGAAAGGAGGAGAAAACCGCTTACATAACCTCAAGTCCATTGGCTTTGGTGGGCATATAGATGCTTTCGATTTAGCCTATCATGATGATGGCACCATTGACCTTGATAAAACCATTGAAACTTCGGCACATCGGGAAATTGATGAAGAATTGAACATATCCGGCATCAGCTCAAAGACCCAGTTGGGCTATATCATTGACAACAGCAATCCAGTTGGCCGAGTGCATATTGGTGTGGTTGAACGTTGGGAGTTAACCTCGTCTCAAATTTCAAGTAATGAAGAGGAAATCAAAGTATTGGGCTTATTTGAACCTGAAGAGCTGCTTCAAATAGAAGACATGGAAAACTGGAGTGAACACATCATCAAAGGCCTATAATATAATTAAAGGTGTACTGTTGGGGGGTTACGGCTTATCAAGTATTTCAGCAAGGCTTCGATCTCTGATCCTGTCTCACCCCTAACTCCTGCATCCATACAGTCGTCTATTTAAATAGAAACCCTGGCTTTATTCGTGAATAAAGTTAAATAGTTTAAACATGGCGGTATTTAGCTATAGCCTGTCCTGTTAAATACCCTAAATATACAACAACAAACCAAACCCAAGCTGAATAACCATGAATATTTTTCAACCAGTATACCGGCCATACAATTGCCGTGATAAAGTTCATCAATGAATTAATGAAAAAACTGATTAAATCTCTGATACCTAAAGCGCTGATCGTTTCCCAAAAACCATATTCGCTGGTTAAAAAATCAACCACTTCATAAAACTCTACGACCATATAGGTCATTAGTGCCATGACGCCATAAAAACCACCACCAAAGGCCACCCATTTGCTCATCAATACATTCTGAACGTTCATCGGGGCTGATTTCAGATCTTTTTTAACCGTTTTCAGAATTTTCTTATCTTTAGTTATTAACGCTCTTTCAGCCTCTTTATGTTCATGTCTAAGCAATATATGAAACATCATATAGCTGACCATGCCACAGCCCACAAAAGCCATCAATATTTGGAAATTTAAAGTCATGAAAATTTATGTTAGGAAAATTAAATCAGCATACATGCAACGGAGAAGTCACCTATTGTAAACGTTTATTCGTCAAAGCCCTCTATTTTCTTATACATCACCAAAGAATATATCAAAGGTATCAATCCAGCAGATGTCAGAACAATAATTAACACCAAGATAGGCCACTGCAAAAAAGCACCCAAAACAGTAACCAAACCAGCAATTATAAACCACCAAGATCCCATTCTATGGGTTTTATACCAAACCTCATCCGATGCCAAGGTCCATGGTGTTCTGATACCGAGGAAAAAGTTCTTGGGAACCTTGCTCAGGTAATTACCAATCAAAACAAACAAAGCGCCAATACCTACCATAATCCATTGATTGACATCTATGGTTTTATCCAATGTGGCCTCAAAAGTTAACACCATCACTCCCAACATAAAAATAGCCATCACCAGTACAATGATTTCATATACAGATTTAGCCGCATCCAATTTGAATCCTTTGGGCGCTATTTTAGGTAACAACATCAAAACCAAACTGGTTATGCTGGATATGATGGGCAACATATAAACACCCCAGGGTTTATCCGTCCAACCATCCACTTCACCTTTGATGTTCCAATGTGTTGGAATTTTTTCAGGTAATTTAGGTTCGTACCAAAATGCCACAATCCAGGTAATCAGGATGACCAAACCCAATGAAAATATAATTTTATGGCTCTTTTTTTTGCTCATGGTTTTTCCCGGTTAAATAGTTGGTTAAATATCAGCAGCAGCTCTTCTACAACACTTAAGTTCAAGGTATAGATTCGCTGTTGCCCTTGCCTTCTTACCCTGACTAATTCTGCATTTTTTAAAATACTCAAATGATGAGACAGTGTTGCACCACTGAAATCAAAATGTGCTTTAATCTCAGCCACAGATAATTCACCATTTTTCAGGATGTTCAGGATTTTTCTTCTCTGAACATCCGCTATGGCTGCAAACATCGATTCTTGTTTTTGAGTTTCTTGCATTTTATTTAGATTATCATCTAATTATCTATTTGTCAATCAGGTTATAATGTTTGCAACCATTAATCACTGATCTTTATGGACGTTGCTTCTCATTACTCAGAATACTTAAGTGTCTTTATCTCGCTGATTATTGCGGGTGTTGCTATCAAACTGGCATTGGCTGAAAAAAGTGATAAAAAGTATGAAATCAATGGCAAGCTTTATTCTCGGGATAAAGTTCATACAGCTGCCATGCTCGGTTTTTTGGGTATAGCCATACAGCTGGTATCAGACGCCATGAAAGTGCTGGATGGCCGTTCCTTGTTACTGGATGAAAAAATCATTGGGGCTTATGCAGTTGCTATTTTAGTCATGGTTTTTAGAAAGTAGCTAAAAGCATTCTGTCCTTGGTCCTTCGCCTTTAGTCTTATCTACTAAAGGCTAATACCTGAACTTCATACATTTTCTTAACATAGTTCTACGTTTATTTAGAGGATGTCATGAATATTAACAAGAAATTATTAATTGCCGCAATCTCGACGGCATTGTTTTCAGGCCATGCCATGGCTGACGGGGATGAGTTTCAAAGATTAGAAGATAAAATCAATGATTTGGAAGCCATGTTAGTGGCTTTAAAACAAGAGTTGGCCGATAAAGATATGGCCGATCAAAGAGCCAAAGCAAAAGCGGAAGCCGAAGCTAAGAAAAAAGCAGCTGTTGCCGCTGAGGAAAAGAAATCTTCATCTAATCACAGTTACAAATTTGGTGGTTTTGTTAAAGCCACTGGTTCCTTTTCTGCCTATTCAGATGGGGATTTGGCCGCAGCATCTGCAGGACGAGATTTTTATATCCCAGGAACCATTCCGGTTGGTGGAGATGGAGAAAGCACTGATTTCGATGCCAGCGCCAAAGAATCAAGGATTAATTTTAAAAGCACCCATGTGTTAGACAATGGTGATAAGTTAGGCACTTTTATTGAAATGGACTTTTTGTTACCGCCTGGTGGTAATGAAAGGGTCAGCAACTCATATCAACCCAGATTAAGACACGCCTTTTTAACCTATAATGACTGGTTATTTGGACAGACCTGGAGTACATTCCAGGATGTAGGCGCCCTACCAGAGTCTGTTGACTTTTTAGCCGCTTCTGAAGGCATTGTTTTTGAAAGACAAGCCATGGTTAGATACACCAATGGACCCTGGCAAATTGCCATGGAAAATCCTGAAAGCACCATTACACCTTATGGAGGTGGAGGACGCATCGTATCTGACGACAATAGTTTTCCAGATTTTGTTGCTAAATATACACACAAAGCAGACTGGGGGCACGTGGCTGTAGCCGGATTGGTTAGATCACTTGAATATGACCAGGTTTCTAATAATGAAAGTGAATCTTCATTTGGCGTGAGTTTAACCGGTAAATTCAATGTAGGCGACAAAGACGATATCAGATTCAATGTAGCCACGGGTGCCGGCATGGGCAGATACGTCGGTATCAATACAGCCAATGGTGCGGTTATCACTGACACAGGCTCTCTGGATGCCATCGATTCTACAGCTGTAGCAGTCGCCTATCGCCACCACTGGAGCGATAAAGTTAGATCCAACTTCATCTTATCCGCCATCGACATAGACAACAATACAGACTACACCGGTTTTGGCGTCACCAAATCATCGCAAAGTGCTCAAGTTAACTTGTTGTTCTCCCCAGTTAGCAAACTCACTTTGGGTGTAGGTTTCTTGCATGGTAAACGAGAAATCGAAACAGGAACCAATGGTGAGTTAAATCGACTGATTTTTTCTGCCAAATATGCGTTCTGATGCCATTAATTTAAACCTTAATTTTCGGGGCTCTTTAATGGGCCCTTTTTTTGGCAATGTATCCAGCAAAGGCACAATGAATGACATGAATAAAATCGCTTGTAACCGACCAAATTGATATAGGTATAATAAAATCATGAATCGTCATCTTAAAATCGCATTTTTCATGGCCCCTTTGCTTGCTTTGGGTGCTTATTATTTGACTGGCAAGCTGATGTACCCAAAAGAAGCTGCCTTACAACAGCAAAAACTTCACTTGCTGGGCCAGTGTATGCCCACTGAAAATGCCTGTATTTTCACACTGGGAGATTTGGAAATAAAGCTGATCAGCAACCAACAAAAACAACAGCAACAATTGGCCGCCATTACCAATAAACCAGTGGCTAATTTATCAATCGCATTGGGTAAAAGTACTGATTTCAAACAATTCCCAATGATGAAATCTGACAACGGCAAGTATTGGCAAATTAGGTTGGATGAGAGCGATAACATATTGAATTATAATGAATTAAGAATGGCATTTGTATTTCAAGATAAATCCTACTTTGCAGAATCATTGGTGATTTTCAATGGAAATTGAACAACTTGAAATATATGATTTTCTAAAATCATGTCATCCGCTTAACAAACTGTCGAAGGAAAAGCTCGAAGCATTAACCCTGGCGATTGAAATCAGCTATTTCCCAAGAAATGCTGTGGTTTTAGAGCCCGGGCAACAAAATTGCTGGCTGTATTTGGTCCGTTCAGGCGCAGTGATCCGCACGGACCATTTAGATGGATTGGTCGCACAATTCGGCAGTCAAGATTTTTTCGGCCACAAGGCCATCGAACGCGGAGGCCTGATTAAAAACAAAGTCACCTGTTTGGAAGACAGTCTGTTTTACATGATACCCGAACACGTCTATCGCGAGTTGATGCAAACCAGCACTTCATTCAACAATTACTTTAATCAACAAAAAAACCAAAGATTAAAGAGCGCATTGGATGAACTTAAAAGTGACAACGACAATATCTTAATTAAATCCAGGGTCGCGGACTTCTTAAACCACCAAACTTTAACCATCAGCCCATCCACCAGCATTCGGGACACAGCACAATTGATGCTGGATAAAAACCAAACGGCAGTACTCATTACTGAAAATGAACAAATTCAAGGTATCGTTACCGACCGGGTTTTTTGTACCAAAGTGGTGGCCGGCGAACTGGATATCAATCAAACCATTGAAACCGTCATGACTCCCAATCCGGTGTGTATCAGCCCACAAAACACGGGGCTGGAAGCCATGTTACTGATGACCCGTTTGAATATTCGACACTTACCTGTAGTTCAGGACAGGCAGTTGATGGGAATGCTCACTGCCACCGATTTAATACACCACCAAAGTCACAACCCAATTTACCTGGTTAATGAGATACACAAGGCAACTGATTTGGAGAAAGTTGAGCAACTCAGTCATCAATTACCAACGGCCTTATGCAAATTGGTGGATGCTGGCCTCAATGCCAATGACATTGCCTATTCAATCAGCTCCATCGGCCGTGCCATCATGCAAAAAGTCATCAAAACAGCCATCAGGGAACTGGGAACACCGCCAATAGAGTTCGCCTACGTCATTGCAGGCTCGCTGGCCAGAAATGATCAAACAGCGCACTCGGATCAGGACAAT
>JAUHXW010000102.1 GCA_030426705.1 Gammaproteobacteria bacterium | reverse complement strand
AAGTGGTTGATGGTAAAGCCATCCCCTTTCAGGTTACTCAAACCATAGAATTCACGGTTGATCAGTAATTGAGACCTTTGATTGATTCATGAACAAAGTTAAAAAGTTTAAAAATGTACCACTCTGCGTTGAAAAAAGTTCACATGGAATGAACTTTCACGCAAGCCTTGTATGGGTGAAGCGCATGGAAGCGCTGAATAAACTTACCAATAACAGGCTCGATTTGTTGTTTTGGCGGCTTGCCGAAGGCAAAAAGCCTAAACATAAAAACCGAAAAGCCGTGTATTGGTCTGCATTTTCCGCCTTGATTGGCACATTTTTAATTCTTTTTCTCAATTGCCCAGAATCAAGCAAAGGTCTCTAATATTTTTAGGGTGCTGTTTGCAGCATCCTTGATGTTTTTTTAAAATTTTAAAAACTACGGAAACTTTTTTATATGCCAAAAGTCATACTTTATACCTTTTTCAACAACAGGAAATTCATTATGAAAATCACAGGCCTAATTTTAATGAGCACATCATTACTGGCATTTATGCCAAATTCTTCCGCCAAAAGCGAACATCCAACTGCAGTAAAGTATCAGCAATCCATACAGACCAATCAGGTCATTAAATCAGTCAAGCCCAACTACCCCATAAAAGCACTGAGGGAGCAGATAGAAGGCAAAGTAGAATTATTGGTTAATGTAGATGAGCAAGGTAATGTGGCAGATGTCGAGGTTGTCCACGCTCAACCCAAAAGAATTTTTGAAGATGCTGCCATTGATAGCATGAAAAAGTGGCATTTCAAGAAAAAAATTGTTGATGGCCAGGCAAGGCCTTATCAAGTCAGCCAAACCATAGAGTTTGAGTTGGTTAACTACATCAACGTCAATGGTCAATTTGTACCAGAAAAGTAGCTGAAAACAATGACTAGGAAGACAAGGATGTCTGAACTTAACCGGAGACCCAGCAAAACGGCAACAGCAACAACAGCAACAATGGCAAAAGTAACAATTTAAATAACAACAAAAAGAAGCCGCCAAAAATAGCCAATACCAACATCGAGATTGACAGCAATACGCCAACCACCAGGATAATGGGGCTGAACAAAATCACAAAAACCCAAAACAGGACTTTTAATACCACCAATAACAACAATATACCAATAAATGCTTCAATCACAATGTTATACCTCTGTAAGAGTTCTTTGCTTGACTCGTGAATCAAACAAAGGTCTCTATATAATTAAAATAGCATATTTACGCTTTATTGAGCAGTGCCAGAAGTCAGTTTTCTGCAAATTCGGAAATCGATTTGGGTCTGGAGACTTCTGAGTGCAGTTCCCAGAAATATTGGTGAGAGTCGTATTGCAGATAGTCCAGGTCAATACTGACCATGGAGTTGGGGTCTGAGACGTGGAATTTGGCAGGTGGATATGCAGACAGTGGCTTATCTTTGTGTTCAGCCTGGCTTGATTTGGCGGTGAAATAAGCAGTGAAATCATGCGCCAACTGCACTTGCAAAGGGTAACTTTGTGTATCATCCGGCATACAAAACTGATTGACTTGCAGGATGGTTTTTAATGCACTGTTTGTTTCGATAGCATACTGCTGTTTGATGTAATCAGCCACCTGTTGATAAAACAAGGTCCAACCACCTGGCATACATTTGTTCTGATTAAAAAAGCGTATGGCCCATGTGATTTGTTTGAATCGATTGGGGTTTTGTTTCACAAATTTCAGCAAATCCTGTAGAAAATCAATGGCGCGAATGTCATGCTCCCATTGTAAATATCGGATCACATAGCGCAGCAATGAAAAACCATCAGCCATGGTATAAACCTGATACATGCGCTTCATCCACTGCAAATCTTCTGGCGTAAAGCTGTAAGAGGCAATCACAAAATCCTGGGCATCGGTTTTAATTTGGTATTTTTCTATATACTCAGGATTCGCCATCGGGCTGTTAGGTAACAGTTGTGTTGGGTAGGCTTTTACCGACACATCCATGTCAATATAGCGCTGCAAGTCATTGTTAAAGGCTTCAACTGTAATACCCGGCAAGCCAATCATCAAATCGGTTGATAAAGGCAGTTTCAAATCATAAAACACCTTGGTCAATTCATCATATTTTTCCGTTTTGATATTTTTTCGATTTATCACCTCAAGGGTTTTTTCATCGGTGGTTTGAATCGAAATAATGCCCTGACTTATGATGCCGCCAGCGGTGAATATTTTGATGATTTCAACCAGACGCCAGGTCGAGTTTTTGGTGTAATTGACCACCACTTCCTGCGGGTAGCCGTATTTTTCCTTGGTATCGACGATGAATTGCGATAACTCAATGTCTCGGTCATAGATGCCAAAATTGGCATCGGCAATCCAAATCACACGTACCTTGCTTTTACCAATCCACTCAATTTCATCCTTGACCCGATCCAAATCAAATTTGCGTACTTTTTGATTGGTCGCTGAGCCCCAATCACAAAAAGTACAACCAAAAGGACAACCGCGATTGGACTCGATAATGGCCGCTTCCACTCTACCATTGTAGCGGTCAAACAAACCAGACAAGTAGGGTGATGGCACCGAATCAGGCGCTGCCATGCGTTTTCGTGGCGCAGTTCGAATCAAACCATCGTTCAATTTATCACGGAATGTGATGCCAGTGATTTCAGACAAAGGCTCTTGCTGATAAGTCACTTCACCTTCCTGTGAACGCAGGATTTGTTCAAAAACTTCGGTTATGGCCACTTCTCCTTCGCCATGCACAGAAATATCAACAGAAGGATGAGCTGCCATAAAATCTGCACTGGCCTGTTTGTATTCTGGTGTACTGGGGCCACCATGTATGGTCAGGTTCTTGACATCATGGCTTTTGATGGCCTGGCTGACTTGTAAATTAACATCCATCGACCACATGTAATTGGAAAACAACCACACACCGGTTCTGAATTTGCGGTAAGGTCCATTGAGTAAGTCATTGGGTGATAGATAACTGATGGGTATCAACTGAAAATGTTCAAGCAGCGCCCCATCCTGGTAATTGGCCAAGGCACTGTAAATCACACCCAAAGCCAAAGGGTAATGGTTTTCCATGTGCGGCACGAAATAAACCGGTATCCGGCCGTCAGGTTCAATTTCCTGCCAGGAAGGCATGTTGTTGTCAGATTGAATTTCTGCAAAATGTGTCACTTCATCACAGCTTTGTTGTTGCTTCTTGGGAGCAATCAAAAAGCCATGGTGGTGCATGGTTTGCATCACTTGTTCGATGTCTTGTTTAAATAAAAAGCCTTTTTCCTCTATCAACTCCTGTGCGGATTTGCTGTCGCCACAGGCCATCATTAGCATCACGTACTCTGTTGGCAGTTGATAGGGTTTATTATCAATTGCTGAACACGCGAAAAAACCATCTTCGTGTAAAGAAATCGCAGCATGGCTGCTCAGACTGAAGTGGTCCGGTAAGTTGACAAAGTCTTGTTTTTCCAACAAAGGCAAAGTATGTAAGGTCAGTTTCGAGTTTGGCGATTGGCTGGATGCAAAAAAGCGTGCTTGCTTGAATTGCTCAATCCGCTGCATCATTGCCATCGGTTGCACATGCGGCAACCATTTTTTAATCCATGGATGTGTTAAGAATGCATTGGCCGCATCCTGAGCATCTTTGGGCTGCAAAAAATAATTAAGCAACAGCAGATCAGGTTCATGGATGACCATAGGTGGTGCTTCACCGGAAATCTGTGAAAGCAGGATTTGCCCCTTGCGATGCAGTATCATGAAGTCCTGATTGAGTTGCATTATTTAAGTAACCTTGAAATTTTTCTGAATTGGGGGTTTTCGGCGGTACGCATCAATTCGAACAAAATCATTTCTGTGCTGGTGATGCCGGCACCGGCTTGTTCCATATTTTGCAGACCCAGTTTTTTGTTGCTTTTCAACCTTGATGAAACGGCCTGTTGATTCACTTTAACCGCAAACCCATTGGCCAGTAAATCCAGCACGGTTTGATAGACACAAACATGCGTTTCAATACCGGTTACAATGCACTGATGTTTGCCAGATGCCCGCAGCTGACTCATAAAGTCGCTGGCACCACAGGCACTGAAACTGAGTTTTTCGTGATAAAAATCATCAGACAATAACTCCTTGATCGAAGCTTTGGTTTCACCCAGGCCCTTGGGGTACTGTTCAAACCAATGAATCGGCATACCCAAAACCTTAGCCGCTTCAATCATGGTAATGATTTCGCGAAACAATTGTTTCTTTTGATACATCAGCTCAGCCAATCGGCCCTGGACATCAATCACTAACAAACAACTTTGTTCTATGGTGAATCTGGTTTTCATCAAGGCATTTTATCTGTTTTGAGAACAAGAGTGCAATCAATGGTATGACTTTCAAATCAATCTGCTTGTCCAGCTATGGTATTGACCTGCCTGACCCAGGCGCCTTTGGCAATACTGGTTGGCAAATCATACTGTTGGCTTTTGGCTTCATCACGACTGTTGTATAAACCCACCAGTACAATCCACCAATCAGCGCCATCTCTTTGGGTTCTGGCAATGGTGTAGTTGTGATTTTGTAAGCCATTTTGCGCTATGAATCCGTCCAAATGATGGCGGTTTGAGGTACCAACCACTTGAAAGGTCCATCGTTCTGCGAAATTTGTTTGCCAATAGTTGAAGTCATTGGGTGCGGTTTGAAATGCTGCTTGCTCAGTTGATGGTTCGACCGTTGCAGGTTCTGAAGTCGCAATAACCGGTTTGGTTTCAACTGTTATTGGCTCAACCTCAACGGGTTCCGAACTTACCTCAACTGTTGTATCTGCCTGGACTTCTGCGGGTTGTTTGGCTTTGTTTTGTTCCAGTTGAGCATCTTCTCGAGGGACGAAATCCTGAATGTTGTATGGTGCAGGTTGGTTGGGATTGGATTCACGTGCTTGCAGGCCTATATTAACCGGTTGCAAAGTCTGGATTTCCACACCATCATTTATTGGTTCGGGCTGGTCTGGTTCAAGTGCCAGTTTTTTGGCCTTTTCCTGGGCTTTGTGTTGCTCATCAGCTGGCGCACACACCCATTGTTTTTTGGCCGCAAAGCAAATGATGTTATTTTCTACATCAGGGGTTTCCCCATCCGAGTTTCGCGCCCAAATCGAAGACATGGCGAACAGCAAAGCTAAGGATAAAAGGTAATTTGTAGGCGATGTTTTTGTGGTCATTGAGTCATACAACTGTTGATGGCTTCGAGAATTTCAGCGTCTTTAACACCTTCTGCAATAAATGCCTGTCCCATGTCTTTCAATAAAATCAATCGATGCTGGTCATTGATGACTTTTTTATCTGATTTCATCAGTGTTAATATTTCTTCTGCAGCATATTGATTATCAAGCATAATTGGCAATTCAAAGGCTTGCAACAAGTTTTCCAGCATTTTTCGTATATCAGGTTCGCAAAAACCCAATTGCGCCGACAGTTCTGCAGCCATCACCATGCCCAAGGCCACCGCTTCGCCGTGCAGATAATGATAATCACTGATGGTCTCGATTGCATGACCAAAAGTATGTCCCAGGTTCAGCAGGGCTCTGATGCCTTGTTCTTTTTCATCCTGTTCGACAATTTTGGTTTTGAACTGGCAACAATGTGTAATCAGTTCCATCAATACCGCTTCATCCAATTGTTTTATGGCTTGCTGATGATTAACCAACCAATCGTAAAACCAGGCTTGATTGATGCCGGCATACTTGATGGCCTCACCAATACCCGCATTGAATTCTCTGGTCGGTAAAGTTCTTAATGTTTTGGCGTTGATGATCACTGCTTGTGGTTGGTGAAAGGCCCCAATCATGTTTTTCCCTTTGGGGTGATTGATACCGGTTTTTCCGCCGACAGAAGCATCGATTTGTGACAACAAGGTGGTTGGTACCTGCACAAAAGCCATACCACGCATCCATGAAGCCGCGGCAAAACCAGTGATGTCACAGACAATCCCACCACCCAACGAAACCAAAACATCTGAGCGGTTGAATTGCTGCTCAGCCAGGGCATCGAGAATCTTTAACCAACTGTTTTTGGTCTTGTGTATTTCACCGTCACCAATTAAACAGTGGTACACCTGGTTATCGGCAAACAATTGGATCAATTCATCCAGGTATAACGGCGCCACTACTTCATTGCTGACCACCATGATTTTTTTACCTGCAAGCCAGGATTTAAATTCAGAAAAATCAAACTTTTCCGAATCAATAATGATGGGATATTGGCCATTGGGCAAAGCAATGTTCAATTGTTTTTGCATAGTTTTTTGATGCGTTTGTAATTATCTGAATTGTTAAAAAATTCCACGATTTTATTGGCCATACCATAAGAGCTGGTGCGACCACTGGCAAAAGCAATATCTGCCACCTGGTCATACAAAGGATTGCGAACCCTGGCCAGATTAAGCAAGCGTTCACGTCTTCCAGTACCTTGTAACAAAGGCCTTTGTTTATCCCTTTTTAACCTTTTAAGCTGGTGTTTGACTTCAGTTTTCAGATAGACCACCACACCTTGTGTTTGTTGTAACAATTCACGGTTGGCTTCATTGCTGATGATGCCGCCTCCGGTGGCTATAACGGCATTTTCCAGCTGCAATAATTCTGCCAACATGGCTGTTTCACGGCTGCGAAAACCAGCTTCTTTTTCGATTTCAAAAATCAGATTGATTGACACACCAGTCCGCTTTTCCAACTCTTGGTCAACATCCACAAAAGTTTTATTCAAAGCAGCCGCAACACGTTTACCCACAGTGGTTTTACCCGCTCCCATGGGGCCTACCAAAATAATGTTGCGTGCATCTAATATCATACGAGGCATTCTATCATGGACCATCCTATTCACTTGAGGTTTTATCCCTGATTACATCACTTCAGGCTAATGCTTTTCGCTTTAACATGATCTGAAAAAACATAAGCATCAAGCATTTGTTCAGCATTCATCGGTTGCTCAGATTGCAGTAAAATGATGTCTGCTTGTTGACCAACAGCAACACCGCCAACTGCTTGATTTGAAATTTGTGTGCCACCCGCCACGGCCTGTAACCACAACCAGCTGCCTACGTTCGGTTGTTGCCCATCACAGCAGACATTGCGTTGTAGTAAAGCCAGGCGTTGTGAATATTCCAACATTTTTAATTCACCAGCCGGATTGATTTCAATGTGACTGTCTGAGCCGATACCGAACCGACCTGATTGTTGCATAAATGCAGGCATCGGAAAAATGCCATCACCCAAATTGGCTTCGGTCAAAGGGCAAAGACCTGCCACTGCGCCAGAATCTGCAATCAACCTGATTTCACTGTCATTCAAATGGGTCGCATGCACCAGACACCAGCGCTTATTTACATCAAATTCACTGTACAAAAATTCGACCGGTCTTTTGCCCGTGTGTTCAATCAAAGCCTGCACTTCCGCTTGCTGCTCCGCTATGTGGATATGGACTGGCCAGTCATTGGGTGTATTGGCCAAAACTTCATGCATTTGCGCCACACTGACTGCGCGTAAAGAGTGAAAGCAAACACCCAATTGTTGACCATCTTGTAAACATCCCTGCAAGTTATCCAATAAATCAAGGTATTCTGCCACACTCAATTCAAAGCGGCGTTGTGAAGGGCTTAATGGTTGTTCGCCCACACCAGCGTAAGCATACAAAACCGGTAATAAGGTAATGGTTAAGCCAACATCATGAGCGGCCTGTAAAATCACCTTGGCGTGGGTTAAATAATCCTCTGGCTGCTGTTTTTGACGGTGCAAATAGTGAAATTCACAAACACTGCTGTAACCAGTTTGCTTCATTTCATGATAACAGTTTCTCGCTGTTTGATACAGTTGCGACTCATCCATCTCATTGGCCAAACGGTACATCAAATCCCGCCACGACCAGAAGTCATCGCTGGCATTGGCACGGTATTCACTCAAGCCCGCCATGGCCCTTTGGAACACATGAGAGTGGATGTTGGGCATTTGAGGAATCACCACCGTCAGCTGTTGATCCCGTGGTTGCGGCTTGGCGCCAACTTCAATTTGTTGATACTTGCCTTGATCGACTTCAACCCGCACATTATTTTGCCAACCTTCCGGTAACAAGGCAGATTTAAAAAAATAACTGTTCATCGTGGACTTAATTTTAGATAATGATTATTCTCAGCGAAACAGCCACACAAAACAATGAAAAAACCATGCGATTTATTGATTCACCATGCCCGTTTAATCACCTGTTCTGATAATGGAGCGGAATATGGTTTATTAGAGGACAGTGCGGTGGCTTGCGAGGCTGGCAAGATAATTTGGATAGGCGCGTCAGATCAAGTCAGTGCCTTTGAAGCCAAACAAAGTGTGGATGCCAATGGTCAAATTTTGACGCCTGCCTTGATTGATTGTCACACCCATTTGGTCTTTGCCGGTAGCCGCGCCAATGAATTCGCGATGCGCTTGGCCGGCGCCAGTTATGAGGAAATAGCGCGTGCTGGTGGTGGCATATTGTCCACGGTCAAAGCCACACGTCAGGCCAGTCTCGATGAATTGGTCAATTCAACCTGTGAACGAATGGCTCATTTAAAATCACAGGGCGTGCTGACGGTTGAAATCAAATCCGGTTATGGTCTGGACTTTGAGAATGAGCTCAAAATGTTAAAAGCCGCTCGTAAAGCTGGAAAAAAAATGCAAATGACGGTAGCGACAACTTTGCTGGCAGCGCATGCCATTCCACCAGAATTCAAAGACAATCGCAGCGGCTATGTGGACTTAATTTGTCATGAAATCATTCCCCATGTAGCCAAAAATAAATTGGCTGATGCGGTCGATGCATTTTGTGAGGGTATCGGATTTAGCTATGAAGAAACTCAACAAATCTTCAACGCCG
>JAUHXW010000441.1 GCA_030426705.1 Gammaproteobacteria bacterium | reverse complement strand
AACTGGCTCATGTGGAAGTAGCCTTCGATGTTGACTTCGATGGTTTTGATCATAGCTTCGTAACCCATATCCAATACATTGCCGAAATAAGGGTTGGCAGCGGCGTTATTGATCATCACATCGAGCTGACCAAATTGTTCAACGGCTTGTTGAATAAGCTGCTCTCGTGATGCTTTGTCACCATTATGACAAGTGATGGCTGCAGCTTTACCTCCTTTTCCTTTGATGCTGTTGGCAACCGCGTCAATGCCTTCTTGTGAACGGGAACTGACGATGACTTGTGCGCCTTGCTCGGCAAATTGATGGGCAATGGCTTCGCCGATGCCACGACTGGCTCCGGTAATCAATACAACTTTGTTTTCGAATGATTTCATGTTTTAGTTTTGGTTAATTGGTTAAGTGCTTGTTTTAAAATAAGATCCCTGATTAACCCAAGTGGTTTAAATGCAGGGTTGTCTGTTTGTCCTTTTTCATAACGGTAAAATATTTGTTGTGCAATCACCGCCAGTCTGAATAGGCCATAAACATAATAAAAATGATAGTTGTCGAAATTGGCTCCACTTAATAGGGCATATTGGTGTGCCAGTTCGTCTCGGGTTAACATGCCTTCCAGGTGTGTGGGCATCATGTTGACTTGCTTGAGTTGCTCATCATCGTTGGCCTCAAACCAATAAGCCAGAGAGCAGCCCAAATCCATCAACGGATCGCCGATGGTGGTTAACTCCCAATCCAATACGCCAATGATTTCTGTGGGGTTATGTGGGTCAAATACCACGTTATCGAATTTGTAATCATTGTGTATCAGTGTGTAACTGCGGTTGTCTTCGGGTTGGTTCTTTTGTAACCAGCGCATCACATCTGGTGCCAAGTCTTTTGCGGGTGCCACTTGCTGGTAACGGTGAATCCAGCCACTGATTTGTCGCTCTATGTAGCCGTGTCCCTTGTTGAAACTTTGCAGTTTATCAGTGGGTGCCTGGTGTAATTGGTGATGAACTTTGATCAATTCATGGCACAACAATGATAAGTCGGTGTTGGCATACACTTCTGGCAATTGCTGACGGATGATGATGCCGTTGACCGGCTTCATCAGGTAAAAATCACGTGCAAATACATCACGATCCTGACACAACAACACCACTTCAGGACATAAAGGGAATACCGGATGAATGTTTTGCAACAAAGTAAATTCCCTTTCCATGTTGTGTGCGCCTTTGGCTTTGGTGCCAGGAGGGGAGGTGCGCATGATCCACTCATTGACATCATCTTTAACAGAATAGGTCAGGTTTGAGGCGCCGCCTTTGAACGCTTTGAAGTGTATTTCACCAGTGGTTGCGATGGTTTGCTGCAAATAATTGGCTATGTATTTAAGTTGTTCAGGTTTCATTTTTTCACCTGGATCATTTGATAAACTGACAGCAGTAAATTAGCCACATACTGATCCGCATTGATGTTCTTTTTTTGATACTTCCATGGTTTCAAATACCAATCCTGTAGCATCACTTTGAGCATTGCTGCCACAAAGTCTGGGTTGGTGCATTGGCTCAATTTCAGTTGGTTGGCTTCCAAGATGTGTTTGTGAATAACTTTTTCCACATACGACTCGGATTCCATGATGATTTTCATCACTTTTCTGTCCAGGTTACGACACTCCATAAACACAAAATAAAACCATTTTTTCAGTCTTTCACTGACGTATACATGCCGAGCAAGCAACTCATTGAGTTCGAATACAGGGTCTTGGTGTTTTTCAGTACCTTGGTTGAAACTGGTTTCTGCCATGTGGATTAAACCGCGATGAATGATCAGTGCAATGTCGTTTTTATTGCTGAAATATTT
>JAUHXW010000101.1 GCA_030426705.1 Gammaproteobacteria bacterium | reverse complement strand
GCGCTTACCTCGATAAATTCAATGAAAAATTCATCATCCAATGTGATCATTTGGATGTAGAGTTGACCCAATATCAGCAAAGTTGCGTTGATAAATATGTTCGCAGTCGCAAGTTTGTGCGTGAAACCATGGCTGACAAGGTGATCAAAGGCATCACTGCATTGCTGGATTCGGTTAAGTCACAAGATGAGGATCAAATCATCAGGTACATGGTTGATACCATCAATGCCATGTTGCGAACCAATTTTTATCAAATTGAAGAACAAGGTGAATTCAAATCTGCCATCAGCATGAAATTCAATTCATCTGCATTGTCATTTTTACCTAAACCTGTGCCGTTCAGGGAAATATTTGTTTACTCACCACGGGTTGAAGCGATTCACTTGCGCATGGGTAAGGTGGCTCGCGGCGGTTTGCGTTGGTCTGACCGTTATGAAGACTTCAGGACTGAAGTATTGGGCCTGATGAAAGCACAAAATGTTAAAAACTCCATCATTGTGCCAGTGGGCTCAAAAGGTGGCTTTGTGGTCAAAAAATTGCCCAATGGTTCGAGAGATGAAGTGATGGCTGAGGTCATCGCCTGTTACAAATTATTCATTGGCAGCATGCTCGATATCACTGATAACATCAAAGACAAAAAAGTCATTCCGCCCAAAGAAGTCGTCAGGCATGATCAAGACGATCCTTATCTGGTGGTGGCAGCTGACAAAGGCACAGCCACTTTTTCTGATATTGCCAATGGCATTTCAGAAGAGCGTGGTTTCTGGCTTGGAGATGCTTTTGCATCAGGTGGCTCAGCAGGTTACGATCACAAAGGCATGGGCATCACTGCCAAAGGTGCCTGGGAATCAGTCAAACGTCATTTCCGTGAATTGGGCGTTGATTGTCAGGCAGAGGACTTTACCGTGGTTGGTATTGGTGACATGATGGGGGATGTGTTTGGTAACGGCATGTTGTTGTCTAAGCACATTTGCTTGAAAGCTGCATTTAATCATCTACACATTTTCCTGGATCCTAATCCGGATTCAGCATCATCCTGGAAGGAACGTGATCGACTATTCAAACTGCCACGATCTAGCTGGGAAGATTACAACCAAAAATTGATTTCCAAAGGTGGTGGTATATTCTCAAGATCCGATAAAGCCATACCTATCTCACCAGAGGTTAAGGCTTGGCTTAAAATTAAAGACGATGAACTGGCACCTCAGGAATTGATTAACAAGTTGTTGTTGTCTGAAATTGACCTGATTTGGAATGGCGGTATTGGCACTTATGTGAAAGCATCAACAGAAACCCATTCAGAAGTGGGTGACAGTGCAAATAATGCTTTAAGAGTCGATGGTAAGCAGTTGAAAGCTAAGGTATTTGGCGAGGGCGGAAACCTGGGTATGACGCAAAAAGGTCGCATCGAATTTGCTGAAAATGGTGGCAAGGTTAATACTGATTTTATTGATAATTCAGCTGGAGTGGATTGTTCTGACCATGAAGTTAACATCAAGATTTTATTGAAATCGATGATGGAAGATGGCCTGTATGACATGCCAGCCAGAAATAAATTATTGGCATCAATGACTGATAATGTCAGTGATTTGGTGCTTAAAAATAATTACATGCAAACCCAGACCCTGAGTTTTATGCTTCATTTGAGTGCCAATCGGGTGGGGGCCAAAGCCCATTTGATTAATCAACTTGAGCAGAAAGGTTTGCTGGATCGTGACATTGAATTTTTACCCAGTGATTCGGAACTGGAACGTCGTCGCAAGAACAATGAAGGCATGACTCGCCCTGAGTTATGTGTGTTGTTGTCTTATGCCAAATTGGACCTGTATGATCAGGTCATCAATTCAAAAGTTTTGGACGATCCATGGCTCAGACGTTTGATGCTCAATTATTTCCCCAAAAAACTGCAAAAAGTTGATGACAAGTACCTTGATAACCATCGTTTGAAACGTGAAATCATTGGCACCATCCTGACCAGTCAGGTGATTGACCGCATGGGCGCGACCTTCATAATGCGCATGCAGGAAGACACGGGTGCTGATGTGGGTGCTATTTGCCAGGCTTTTTACATCATTACTGAGTTATTCGATTTAAATCACTTGTGGCATGGTATCGAGGCGCATGATGGTCAAGTCGCTCCTGAGAAACAAATTGAAGCTTTTGTGGCCATTTGGCGTTTTGTCAGACAATCAATCAGATGGGTTTTGAATAACCTTGGACACCAATTGAATATCCAAAAATACGTGGACGAACTCAATAAAGGTGTGAAGCAATTCCGCAAAGATTTTGCCAAATACATCAGCGATACCGATGAAGCGGCTATGCAAAGAGTAATCAATGCTTTGTTGAAACAAGGGTTTGAGCAAAAATTGGCCGGTCAAATTGCAGCCTTGCCTTACCTCAGTGCGGCACTGGATGTGGTTAAGGTGGCCAATGAGGAAAGTGTTTCAGTGAAACAAGCAGCCGATATGTATTTCCCATTGGGCAAAATGCTCAACCTGATTTGGCTACAAGACATGATTGAACAGTTAAAAGTTAACAACCAATGGCATGTCCATGCCCGTGGTGGCCTGCGTGATGACTTGAGTGAATCTCATGCGCAATTGACGGCCTTGTTATTACAACGCTATGGCAATAAGAAAAGCGAAGATGCCTTGGCTCAATGGAATCAGGAATTTGGCCAAAAAGTGAAAAATGTCAGAGACATGATGACATCTATCAGGGTAGAAAAACAAATTGACTACCCAACTATTATGGTGGCCATCAATACCCTGAGTCATTTGGTGTCAGCAACCAAATAGTGGTTTAAAAAAAACTGATCTCGTTCCCACGCTCCGGCGTGGGAATGCATATCTTTTTTTAAAAGAAAAGTCCTAATGTCATATGCCAATCCCACGAGTTTAAAATGATTTCTGAGGTTATCAGTGCCTGCTGCCTATGCGTTACCACGCAGAGCGTGGGAACGAGAAAACTGTACGACTGGCAAGACTTCGACAGGTGCCATGCTGAGCGTGTCGAAGTGCTCATTCGGTTTGTATTTAACGTTTGCGGTATTTCTTGATGCTGCCACTCATCAAAACACGCACCAGTTTTTCGGGTAAGATTTTGACCAAGTTGGCTATCATGCGGTTGCGCCAGCCGTTAACATAAACTGGCTTATTTTGTTTGACTGCAGTCAGTCCTTGCGAGACCACATCTTCAGCGGTCATCCACATTTTTTTTGACATTTGACTGACCATGCTGCGGGTGCCATTGACATCGTGGAATTCACTGTAGGTAAAGCCAGGGCACAAGGCTGTGACATGAACACCAGAATTTTTGGCTTCCAGGTGTAAGGAGTGTGAGTATTTAATTAAGTAAGATTTAACGGCGCCATAGAGTGTGTGTCCTGCCGTTGGAATCACCAGGCCGGCCAAAGATGCCACATTGATGATAAAACCCTTCTTTCTGGCTTTCATGGCTGGATAGAATAGGTGGGTTAATTCAGTAACTGATACCAACATCACTTGCAACATTTGCTGATGTGTTTTCCAGTCAACAGCATCGAAATCACCAGGTACGCCATAACCTGCATTGTTAATCAACATGTCAATTTTCAGGTTGTTTGATTGACAATAGCTAAAAATTTCCTGGTTGGCAGTGGGTTCACTCAGGTCCTTGGCAATATAGTGACATTCAATTGCATACTGACCCTCAAGTGATTTTTTAAGCTCTTGTAATTTGTCCTCACGACGAGCAACCAATACAATTGACCAGCCTTTTGCTGCTAATTGTTTGGCGAATTCAGCACCAATCCCGGCGGAAGCGCCTGTGATCAAAGCCCATTGGTTTTTTTTCATATCTTGAATCTAAAAATTACCCAAAAAAAAGGCCAGTATTAAACTGGCCTTCGCAAATATATGAGTGACTATTTTATGGTTAAATCAGTCAAACTATTTTCCTGTAAAGTGGAATAGTATGCTGCCACATTGGCAATGTCTTCATCTGTCAAGGTAGCAGAAAAGCCAGCCATGATGGCATTTTTTCTGGCGCCTGAGCGATAATCTTTTAAAGCTTGGGCCATATAGTCAGCGTATTGACCCGCTAATTTCGGGTAAGTGTTATCAATGCCCATGCCATCCATACCATGACAAGTTTTACAAACTTGTTCTGCTTTGGCTTTACCTAACTCTGCATCTCCAGCAATTGCATAAGTACCCACTAACAACAGGCTCAATAAAATAATGTTTTTCATAATCGTTCCTTTATTTGTTGAAAGTTGAAAAATAGGCTGCAATATCAGCGATGTCCTGATCAGACAAATTACCTGCCTGTGCTTGCATGGTGGTGTGACTGCGTTCACCAGAACGGTATGCTTTCAATGCCGCAACGATATAGGCTTCATTTTGGCCACCCAATCTGGGAACATGATACTGAGGGTTGGTGTTTTGGTAAAAAGGAATACCGTGACAACCCGTACATGTGTAAGCCAGTTTCTTGCCATTTTCAGCATCACCAGCTGCCATGACATGAAAAGATGAAATCATCAAAGCCAGAATCAGTAATTTTTTCATTATTATCCAAACTCAATAAAAGCGAACATTATAGTCAGATAGCTACTTGGACTCAATTGAATTCAAAAAAATGCCAAAAAAAAGGGTTTGCTGTGCAACCCTTTCTATCAGTTATAGCAACTGAAATTATTTTAAGCTGGCGTAATACGCGGCGAGGTTTTCGATGTCAGCATCGGTCAATCCAGCAACCATAGGCGCCATACTTGGGTCTTTCCTTTCGCCACTTTTAAAAGCTTTGATTTGTTTAACCAGGTAAGCTTCTTTTTGTCCAGCCAGATTAGGCCATATTGGACTGGCGCTGATACCATCAGCCCCATGGCAAGCAGCACATACAGCAGATTTAGCCTTACCAGCTTCAATGTCTCCTGCTTGTACAGAGAAAGAGAAAAAAGCAGTTGCGAGTAAAATTAAGGTTGTCTTTTTCATGTTAATTTCCAGTTGTTAAAATAACGCGCAAAGCGTATCACTTAATAAAAGTACCCGCAATGATAAATGATTTTAAATCGACTTAACTTGACCTGGGTCAAGTCAATATTAGTAAAATCTTATAAAACCCTGACTTCTTCTTCCAGTTCAATGGCAAATTTATTTTTAACAGCACGCTTGGCCATTTTGGTCATACGCAATAAATCACTACCAGTGGCATCACCGTGGTTGACCAGAATCAGGGCATGTTTGTCATAAAAACCGGCATCACCTTCACGATGACCCTTGAAACCACATTGTTCCAATAACCAGGCAGCACTGGTTTTAAATTCATTGGGGTTGTGTGTTTCAAAAACTGGCATGTCTTTAAACCTGCGTTGTATCCTTTTAACTTGTTGTGCATTGATGAAAGGGTTTTTGAAAAAACTACCTGCGTTGGGTAATTTTGCGGTTTCAGGAAGTTTTGAAGACCGTATTTTGATGACTTCATCGGCTATTTGGCGGTAGCTGGGTTTACTGTTGTTGCTGAATTTTTCCTGTAATTCTCCATAAGAAAGATTCACAGGGTAATTGGTGCGTAAATCCAAACCGACGCGACTGATGATCCAGGGTTGATCGTGGTATTTGAAAATGCTGTGACGATAGGTAAACATACATTCTTCATTGCTGAGCCGGTGATACAAACCGGTATGCCAGTTATAGACTTCAACCCAGACCAGACAGTCCTTAATTTCTGTGCCATAAGCACCAATATTTTGGAAGGGTGCAGCGCCAACCAAGCCAGGAATACCAGCGAGATTTTCAATGCCTCCCAGGTTTCGGTCAACTGCCCATCTCACCAAATCATTCCACACAGTACCAGCCCAGGCAACCACCAGGTTATCAACAATGGTGATGTGTTTTCGTGGCTTGATGTGTGCGACAAATCGGTTAAGGTCCTGGGTGAATAACAGGTTACTGCCTCCACCCAGAACCAGCATCTCGGTGATTTTAATGTCTGAAGGTAAAGCTTCAAGATCGGCCAGTGAATTGATTTCTACAAACTGGTCACAACTACAGTCAACAGCCAGAGTGTTTAAATGTTTAAGGTTATAATTATTGTGTATTTTCACCGCTCAAATAATCATTTATTTGTGTTATCAAGGAACTGCCTTTCAATACAAATCCAGTGTAAACTTGAACCAAATTTGCACCGAGTCTGAATTTTTCAAGTGCATCCTTTTTATCTATGATACCACCTACTGCAATAATTGGGAAATCGTCACCAGCAAATTTCCGCACCAAACGCAGTGTTTCGTTTGATTTTTGATACAAAGGTTGACCGCTTAGACCACCTGCTTGCTCAATCACTTGCGCATCACTTTTTAGGCTCTCAGGCCGATCAATGGTGGTGTTGGTACAAATGATGCCATCCAGGCCTGAAGCCTTGATTTGTTGTACCATAAATTCAAGTTGTTGCTCATTTTGGTCAGGAGATATTTTTACCAAAACGGGTGTGTATTTTTCGTTATTTTTCTGGCTTAATAATTGCTGATTTTTAATTCCTGACAATAATTCCACGAGGGCTTGATCATTTTGTAACTCACGTAAATCGGGTGTGTTTGGAGATGAAATGTTGACCGTGATGTAATCACACAAGGTGTGTGCCTTGGCAAAACAATGCACATAATCGTCAACAGCTTTATCATTTGGCGTGGTTTTGTTTTTGCCTATATTGATACCCAGCACCCCTTTATATTTAGCCTTTTTAACTTGTTTAACCAAATAATCAATGCCTTTGTTATTAAAGCCCATGCGGTTGATGATGGCGTTATCACAACCCAATCTAAAAAGGCGAGGTCTATCATTACCTGGCTGGGGCTTGGGCGTGATGGTACCGATCTCGATAAAACCAAAACCTTGTCGCGCCAAACCATCAATGGCATCGCCATTTTTATCAAATCCTGCGGCCATGCCAACCGGATTGGGGAAAGTAATACCCATCAATTCAACCGGATTTTTTATTTGCTTGGCTTGAGTAAAAATCGACAAAGGAGAACCCAAAGCTTTGATGGCTAAATTATGGGCAGTTTCAGCGGGCAAGGCTTGTAGAGTTTTGCGGGCGAGGAATTCGAGCATATCGATTTTTCGTAAGCAAATGAACCGGTATTTTAATGTATTTGGAATATATTATGTATGCTTGCTTTTTAAGTCACTTACTGTCATCGAACCACTGGGATATGGTGAATGCAGAAATTTGTCTGGAACAAATTCAGCCTCGGATTTTACCTGGGAATCCATAGGGAAATTATATTACGACATTTGCTTTCTTTAAAAGATTTGTTGAAAAACAGACAGTGAGTCAATACATCATTAATTATGAAAATTAAATCTATCAGTAAAATTTCTTATCATGAGCTTAAAAGACTCGCACTTGAGTCCATTTTTGCTGATAGTGTTCCATTTTTTGGTGGTAGTATTGTTGCACTGGGAAGAGCGCTAAAACCATCAAAACTGGAAGAAGCTGTTAATCAGTGGCAAAAAGAAATAACAGGAAGTGTAAATTCATTAGAAAATGTTGTATCAAAACTTCAAGGTAGTTTTCTTTTAGAAGAATTGCCTTTTAAAGTTGGTATCCATGTTGCAAATGAGTCTATAGATGGCCACCTTGACCCTTTTGAGGTTTCAAAACTTTTAACGGAATTCAATGATGTAAATCCAGAAGAATTGATAGAAGCTTGCGGAGAGCTTGAGTTTAGAGGCTTATGCAGTTTTAGCCAATCTACAAATTCTTATGGGAATATTTGTCCTACAATTGAATTCTTTGAGACTTTTGATCCATTCGTTCATAGATGGCATCCTGTTTTTGATGCTGCCAATTTAGCAATATATGTAGCTGACTATTGCAAATCTGATCAAACAATTACTGCCGAAAAAATGTCTGAACATTTTGGGTGGGCGCCACGTCGCCTAAATCCGTCACTCCTGAAAATAGCAAGTTTTATAGGCAGCGGCCGTAAATTTACTGGCTATACGCCTCCATGGGTGTGTCATCATTTATATGCATCATCCGCAGAGCGAGCTGCATTGCGTGATTTTTCTAATATTGTATTATCTAATAAATTGTCTTAATTGTTTCTGTAATATCTCATTTATATTTATGAATTTCTTTAATGGATCCCCGGGTCAAGCCCATTAGTGTCCGGTAAAAAATAGCTGGTGCAACCTAAATGATTGAACCTGTTATCTAAACCAACATAATCGACTTTTCATACTTAAAATGACCAGTCACTCCCGCGCAGGCGGGAGTCTCCTTGGAAAACACCATATACTTTAATTGCAGGAGATTCCCGCCTGCGCGGGAATGACTATATGTAGAGGTATTTCGTTTACCGGACAGTAGTGAACTTGATTCGGGGATCCATTGTGAACAGCCTTTAAATAGTTCTGAGAACATCAATTTGCTTGTCAACCGAAAAGAATTTAACATCTCCTTTTTTCAATGTTTTCAGTATTTTAAGCAATCATCATTTGGTAAGCATTTTTAAAATGGGTCCCCGGGTCAAGCCCGAGGACGACGAGACTGGTACAGCCAATCAAGCTTGTTGTTGAATAATTACTGTTTTTAAGTCTTCATTTTTGTGAATGATGGGCAAACTTTTATAGTGCGTGTGTTTTGAGCTGACAAAGTAAATTTTTACCGGACACTAATGCGGGTCAAGCCCGAGGATGACGATTGGGTTGTAGGGATTAAAGGAGCAAGGAGATGCTTCGATGCGCCTCACTTGCTCATATAGACCTTTAAAAAAGGAGCCATAAAGACTCCTTTTTTTAAATACAGTGTTTTAAATCAACCATTATCTACAAAAGCACGTTCAATCACATAATCACCGGGATAGCCGATGCGGGGCGAGATTTCAAAGCCCAATCCATCAAGTAATTCGCAACTGTCTTTTAG
>JAUHXW010000100.1 GCA_030426705.1 Gammaproteobacteria bacterium | reverse complement strand
TGGCAGTACCATCACGCAGCAGCTGGCGCGTAATTTTTTCCTGACTTCAGAGAAAACCTTCACGCGCAAGATCAAGGAAATTTTCCTCGCCCTGAAAATCGAGCAGGAGCTGAGCAAACAGGAAATCCTTGAGTTATACCTCAACAAGATATTCCTTGGGTACCGAGCTTATGGCGTAGGTGCTGCAGCGGAAGTCTATTACGGCAAAACCCTTGATGAATTGACATTGGCAGAATCGGCCATGTTGGCTGCGCCGCCCAAAGCGCCATCGCGAATCAATCCGGTAACCAGCCCAGAAAGAGCATTACAACGCCGTAATTATGTTTTGGGTCGGATGTTGGAGCTTGGCTACATCAATCAACAGCAACACGATGAAGCAGTGGCCGAAGAAGATAAGGCTTATGTGCATGAACCTGTTGTTGAGTTGAATGCGCCTTGGGTGGCTGAAATGGTCAGAACCCAAATGATAGAACGGTATGGTGATGATGCTTATACCGATGGTTATGAAGTGGTGACCACCATTCATTCTGAAAAACAAGCCGCTGCAGAATTGGCTTTGCAAAAGGGCTTACATGCCTATGACCGACGTCATGGTTATCGTGGAGCGGTACAGAAATATGATTTGAGCGGAGATTTTGATTTAGAGGAAATCACTGAAGAGTTAAGTGGTTTCCCACAACCAGGTGGTTTGCAAGCGGCTTTGGTGCTGGAAGTTGATGAACAAGCTGCATTGGCACGACTGGGCGATGGTCAGGACATTGCATTGAGTTTTGAAACCAGCAACTGGGCTGTTCCCTACGTGGACAATTATCGGGTAGGTGATAAACCCAAAGACCTCACTGAAATCCTCAAAGTGGGTGATGTGGTGATGGTTAAGCGTGGCGAAACCGGTGATTTTGAATTGAGCCAGATTCCGCAAGTACAAGGTGCGTTGGTCAGTTTATATCCTGATGACGGTGGTATTTATGCTTTGGTGGGTGGTTTTGATTATTATTTAAGCAAGTTCAACCGTGCCACCCAGGCCAAAAGACAACCTGGCTCTGGATTCAAACCCATTGTCTATTCAGGCGCTTTGGACCATGGCATGCATGCTTCCAGCATCATCAACGATGCGCCGATTGTGTTTGAGGATGACAAGTTGGAAAGAACCTGGCGTCCAGAAAATTACAGCGAAAAGTTTTTTGGGCCAACTCGACTCAGGGAAGGTATTGTTAATTCAAGAAACCTGGTTTCAATTCGTGTTTTGCGACAAATGGGTATTCGTAACGGCCGCAATCACATCCTCAAATTTGGTTTCAGTCCAGATGATGTGCCAGGTGATTTGTCGATTGCATTGGGGAGCCCCAATGTGCCGATTATAGACATGAGTCGAGCTTTTGCAGTGTTTGCCAATGGTGGCTATTTGATTCAGCCACATCTGATTAAAACCATTACCAATCAAGCGGATGAAATAGTGTTTGAAAGGCAGCCCTTGCAAGTGTGTCCTGATTGTCCTGTCAATCTGACTGCCGGATCTGAAGATGCCAACATGAGTGAAGTGGCTATTGGTGACTCGTTGAATGAGCCCAGTGATGAGCCCTTACCTGTTTTGCCTGCACCGAGGGTGATTTCGGCTGAAAATCAATTCATCATTGAATCATTCATGAAAGATGTGATTATTCGTGGAACAGGCACCAAAGCACAATCATTGGAAAGAGCAGACCTGGCTGGTAAAACCGGCACCACCAATGACCAGATGGATGCCTGGTTTAATGGTTATCAGCGCAACAATGTGACCAACGTTTGGGTGGGGTTTGATACCCCACAACCCATGGGCAGAGGAGAGGTAGGCGGTCGAGTCGCTTTGCCAATCTGGATTGATTATATGGCAGTTGCTTTAAAAGATGAGCCAGAATATCAAAGACCCATTCCTCCTGGAGTAGTCAGTGCCCGAGTAGACAGAGATTCTGGCAAGCTGTTGAAACCTGGTCAGTCCAATGGTGTTCTGGAGTATTTCAAAGTAGGACAACTGCCTGAAGAAAGCGAAGAGCAAACTCAAACGGATTACGATGATTTATTCTGAGACTTGAGTTGGGTGAATTAGCTAAAAATCTGGTCCTGGCTTCTTCATCAGCATACAGAAAAAATCAATTGGCACAACTGAGATTGGTTTTTTCATCGGTTGCTCCTGATATTGATGAGTCACCAAGGACTTCCGAACGAGCTCATGAATTGGCGTTGCGACTTGCAGAAGAAAAATGCCTTGCTGTGTTTGGACAGACTGAAGCCGATGTGGTTATTGGTTCAGATCAGGTTTGCGTATTCGATGGACAATTATATGGTAAGCCAGGGTCTCGTGAAAAGGCGATCAAACAACTGCAAACATTTTCTGGCAACCGTATAGAATTCTTTACAGCTGTATGTGTGATGTCTGCTGACGGTGGAATTTATAAGCACAATGTGCCAACAACAGTCACTTTTCGGGAATTGAGTCAGATGGAAATTGAAAACTACATTGCCATTGATAAGCCCTTTGATTGTGCTGGAAGCTTTAAAATGGAATCGATGGGTTTGAGTTTGTTTAAAGCTGTAGAAAGTCGCGATCCAAGCGCTTTGTTGGGTTTGCCTTTAATAAAATTGTGTGAGTTTTTACGCCACGCAGGTTTTGAAATACCATGAAGCACTTCTTTTTCATCACAGGTTTATGGGTGGTTTGGTTGCTGATCCAGATTTTCTCTCATGATTATGTTGCCGCCAGTATAAATCATGATAACCAGCAAAAGCATCAACAAATCAAGCAAGGTTCCTATCAATATTTTATTGAGCCGATGACCATTAATCAGGTGGTTAAGAGCTTTCAGGATGGCTGGGTAAATACAGAATCCGGGATTGTTTCAGTCAGGCAAAACCCGGAGGTTTCATTAGAGCTCAAAGATTTCTTAATTGTTCCAAGGTTGCACCAAAGTATTGTTGTTGACGCAAATGTTGTCTCTACTTCAAATAAAACGATGGTCAGGCTGGAATTGTCAAATCAAAAAAAGCAAATTTACTACCACAGTGAAGCCATCAGTCCTCAGTTATTGGCTCAACCTCTGGACTTAAGCAGTCTGCAGTGGGAGGTCATAGACAAACAGGCCAATACGCGCGTTAGCAATCAACAAGTATGGCGTATGCTTGAATCATTTGATGCATTGGTAATCAGATTTTATGATTCAGAAAAGGTCGAACTGAAGCAACTATTGATTGCGCAACATGAACCCAAAATCATTGATGATCATTTATACTTGACCTGTGAATACGATGTGCTCGAATGTTTTAACAACAATCACAAAAAAAACATTGAATCAAAATGGAATTATGCCAAAGGGGCTTCACTCTACAAGTATGAACAAATCAGCTTTTACAACCCATTATTCTGGTTGGTATTAGCGGCTACTTTGATGTGTTTGGTGCTTTTTGCTATTCATGCTTCGTCTTTCAAAGTGATGCTGCTGGTGCTGTTCATATTTGTGTCAATCGGAATCTTGCACCTACCTATCATTACTGATTATGCTGAATGGCTGGGTTGGGTCTTGTTGCCGATCATTGTGCTGTTACTCTGGTTTTATCAAGAGGCATTTTTGAAACCGCAAAAAATGGCCATAAGCATTTATGTCATCAGCCTTGGAGTGGCCTTTCTGTTGATAATCACAACGCAAACTACTGCCGATTTTGTGACCAGTTTACCTGGTTATTTCATCTGGGCATTGATTCAGCAATTAATGCTGGGTCCAGTTGTGTCAGATTTTCTTAAAGAAAACTCAACGGGTTCAGATTGGCAAATTGCCTGGGTGGTTGGGGTGTTGTTTTCTGTTGTGCATGCGCCTAATCATACCTTGATGTTGGCCACCTTATTGGCAGGCTTGGTTTGGTCGTTTTGTTGGTTGAAATACCGAAATCTGTATGCCAATGCCTTTTCACATGCCTTATTGGCTTTGACTTTTTATCAGGTCATGCCAGTGGCATGGCTGGGTTCTGCCAGAATTGGCGTGTTTTTTTAAACCTTAAGCTTTTTAGCCAAGCTGGCAATTCTTTTTCCTTGCGCCAGACACAGTTGCTTTTCATTTTGGTCAATGCCACGGTTAGATTCAATTTCAGCCCAGTGGGTGGCGCCGTAGGGTGAGCCGCCTGATTGGGTGTAGAGCAATGATTTCTCAGAATAGGGCAGGCCGACGATGACCATGCCAAAATGCATCAAGGGAATCATCATGTTTATCAAGGTGGTTTCCTGTCCGCCGTGCAATGACGAAGCGGTGGCAAATACGCCGCCGGGTTTGCCTTCCATTGCCCCTGAAAACCAAAGATTACCAGTGGTGTCGATGAATTTCTTCAATGGTGATGCCATGTTGCCGAAATAACTTGGGCTGCCAATCAGCATGCCATCACAGTCCATCATATCCTGTTCGGTGACGATGGCATCGGAAGGCATTTCGGCATCAGGCAAATCGGATTCAACTGTTCTGAGCATCGCTTCACAACCCTCAATTGATTCCACGCCACGCGCCATCAAACGCGCCATTTTTTGCGTGTTACCACGCTTGGAATAATAAAGAACCAGAATTTTGGTCATTTGAACAGACTCAATACGTTTTCTGGGGGGCGACCGACGATGGCCTGGTTGTTGTATTCAACAATGGGGCGTTCCAATACTTTGGGAAATTGATGTACCAATTCAATCACAGCGGCATCTGACAATTCCGCATTGGCAAAGCCTTGTTCTTTATACTCGGTTTCGTTTTTACGCAAAATATCGCGAATATTAACACCCAATAAATTGACCAAGCGAGCAATGGTTTCGGTAGAAGGTGGTGTTTCCAAATACTTCACCACTTCTATGTCATCATGTTGTTCTTCCAACAAGGCCAAAGTGGCACGTGATTTTGAACACCTTGGGTTGTGATATATGGTGGCTTTGCTCATGTTGTTCTGTTTTGGTCAAAGGCCGATATTGTAAGGTATAATCCCCTGTTTGTCATGCCAGATAACGTGATGAGCCAACATCAGAAAACCGCAGAAAAGATAGAAGAATCCTTGTTGCAATGGGGGGCGAGCGAAGTGATTGTGACTGACAACAGCCATTTGCACGTGGGACATGAAGGGGCCAAGTCTGGAGGCGGTCATTTTGCGGTCACCGTTACCAGCGATGCTTTTGTGGGCTTAAGTAGAATCCAGTGTCATCGTCTGGTGTATCAACAATTAACGGCTTTGTTTACTTCTGGCGCGATTCATGCGCTGGAAGTTGAAGCCAAAACGCCATAGGAAGAAATCATGAAAAACATCTTTGCCAGTCTGATTTTGTTACTGCTTGCAGCTTGTGCTGATCAAACAGAAACCATAAATGATGACTCACGTATTTTGGTAAAAGTGGGTGATAAGCCCATTACTGAGAAATATGTGCAAGCTTATTTGTTCAATCGAGGTGTTAAAGATCCCAGCAAGGAGCAAATCGATCAGGCATTGGATGCCTTAATCAAACAACAGGCTTTGTTGCAGCAGGCTGAAAAGCAGAGTTTACAGTTATCAACTGAACAACAATTATCGATTCAACAACTCAAAGATCAGGCCATGTCGCAATTGGCCATGCAAGCCTATCTTGATAAAAACCCAATCACAGATGAGGCCATCAAGGCTGAATATGATCAGATTGTGACAGAATTGCAGGGCGCAGAATTTAAGGTGCGTCATATGTTGTTTCAGGATGAGGTGCAGGCATTGGAATATCTGGATAAAATCAATGAGGATAATTCATATTTAGATGTTGAAGCTGAATACCTGGAGGTTTTTTCTCAAGTGAAAAATGTAGGTGATATTGGTTGGGTTAATATCAAACAAGTACCGGATTCATTTCAAGAGCCTTTGCAACAAATGTCCGCTGGCCAAGTATATAACGAAATCGTCATCAGTCAGTTTGGTGCTCATGTGTTATTTCTCGAAGACAAAAGAGATACCGATCCGCCACCTTTTGAAACCGTCAAAGCAGGCATCAAAAAATCGTTGACCATCAAAGCACAAAACAGATACCAGCAGATAGCCCTGGCCAAAGCTAAGGTGAGCAAATAGGAACTATTTGCTCATGCTGAGCGAGTGGAACGAGTCGAAGTATCTCATCAAGTCTGGGTAAAAGCCTAAAAGAACTTTTGGTCATGCTGAGTAAGCGTAGCGCATCGAAGTATCTCATCAAGACTAGAACTAATACCTAATAGCAACAATTTGCACAAACTGAGGCCAGGTTATGGAAATATTGCGGTTTGAGCGAAGCTCAAGAAGCGATATTGGAGTGCCGTAGGCCGTGAGTGAAGCGAGTCGAAGTATTTCACTAAGCCAGAAGTTTCTTGCTAACCTAGTGGAAGAAAAATTAAAAGCTTTTGGCAATAAAAAGTTCTCAATTAGAAAACTGATAGTGCAAACATTTTTAAGGAAATTTTTGGTGTTGATAACAGTCATCCAGCTTGGTACAATTTTTAACGCCTTTTAATTAAAGCAGCTTTTAAGGAAATCAAACCATAAACCAACTACATAGTTAAATTTAAAAAAAAGAAGTAGTCAAAATTGTTCCTGTGCAATTTAGTTATGTTGTAATAAGCAAATATATTTATTAATTTACAACAAATATAATAATTTATGTATATTTCTGCTATGATTTGCATCGTGTGTTTATATGAGTGTGTTTTTATTTAACTTTAGAAGGAGATTATTTAATGAAAAAAACTTATATTTTTGGTGCTGATGTTCAGTTCTTTTTTGGTCGTTGCATGCGACGATAATTCAATTCAAAGTGTTGGTGGACCTGTAAGTGATGGACAAAATTCTGTTCAAACCAATTCAGGGTTATCAGCTTCATTTTCGGGGGATGCTAGTATAAATTGTGATGATGTTGAACCCCAAGACAAAATCACAGTAACTGGTACACACTTAGCACCATTTTATTGGATTCCCGGTGGCGGTTTCGGTGGGTTTGTTAGTGGAGCTACTGGTGGCGGTGTTTCAACTATGCCAAATAATCCCAACAATAACGAAGAAACAGCTGACTGTAGTGCTGTTCCTAGTGTAAGAATGAATCATGCTCGGAGTGATATAGCTCTTAGGTTGACAACTTTACGTGTTGGTCAAGTTGTAGAAGTTGAGTATGATAATGGACAGTCAGAGTTGTTCATTATCGATTGTAGGGTTTGCACAATTACTGGAGTTCCTGTTCCAGGTTCTTGTGGTGGATAAATAGTAGAAATGCCATGACTAAAAAAATGAAGCAGGTTTATCTTTTAGCAACATTACTACTGTTTTCAGCTGTAGCTATATATGTTTTTAATTTTTATCAACATGATGAATCTATAAAAATCAAAGATGAAAATGTTAAACCTGTTTCATCTCAAAACCTACTTAAACCAAATGATCCAATAGATCAAAAAATATTGAAACCACCTACTGATTCGGTTGAAGTTATTAAGCTTTTTGAGTCACTCAAAACGGCAGGCGATGTTCTTGATTTATCAAATTCTCTACTTTCTGATGGAAGGGATGGCTTAGCAAAAAATATTCTTAAAGACTTACATGCAAGATGTGGTCATTTAGATGGTTATGAGCCTGTTGAATCTATTTGGTCAAAAAGACTGTATAAATATTGCGAAAATTATGATCGTAGTCTATACGATTTGGTAAAGAGCACAACAATAGAAAATCCATTAACTTTTCTAGATTTTAATTCAATAGCGTCTAATGAAAGCGTAGAGACTGTTCAAGAAGCTTCAGATAAATTTATAGATATGCTTTCACAAATTGAATCGCGCAGCGCACTTGTCAGTGCATCAAATACCATAATGTTTTTTAGCAATGAACTTGGAATGCCATTACAGCTTGGTCAAGATAACGAACAAATCAACCCTCTTGATTTTGAGTATGTACAAGACACAGCGCTTAATCTTTATGCTTGTGAAGTTTTTGGTGGTTGTGGTTCAAATGGTTATATAACACTGGAGTTCTGTGTTTTAACCAATCAGTGTCAACCTGGATGGACTATGTATGAAGCGTATCAAAATACTTTTTCGCCAGTTTACTTCGATCAAATTCTTAATATAGTAAATTATTTAAGAGGAAGGATTCCGCCAGGACCCTGATTATGCTACGTGTATTCAAGTTTAAAATCAATTGATGCTCAGTTGGTGAAAAACAGATACCAGCAGATAGCCCTGGCCAAAGCTAAGGTGACCAAGCAGTGATTAAAAATCACTGCTTGGTCATGCTGAGGCCAGGCTATGGAAATATTGCGGTTTGAGCGAAGCTCAAGAAGCGATGTTGGAGTGCCGAAGACCGTGAGTGAAACGAGTCGAAGTATCTCATCAAGACTGGGTAAATGTCCAAAATGAAATTTTGCTCAAACTAAAGCCAGGTGCTTCAGGTCAATACAGAACACACCAGAATCATGAGATCCTTCGGCTACGCTCAGGATGACAGTGCAATGTGGTCCATATCATAAAAAAAGGCCTCGATTGAGGCCTTGAAGCTGCGCAGTTGTTCTGAACGACTGGGGTGTCTGAGTTTACGCAGGGCTTTGGCTTCGATTTGTCGAATACGTTCACGGGTGACATCGAACTGTTTACCCACTTCTTCCAAAGTGTGGTCCGTGTTCATGTCGATACCAAAACGCATGCGCAGCACTTTGGCTTCCCTTGGAGTCAATCCTGACAACAAATTGGTCACAGTGTTGGTCAAACCATTGGCTGTGGTTGATTCCAGTGGAGACAGGATGTTGCCATCTTCGATAAAATCGCCCAAGCTCGAATCTTCATCATCACCAATGGGTGTTTCCATTGAAATCGGTTGTTTGGCGATTTTGATGACCTTGCGAACTTTGCCGACAGGCATTTCCATGATTTCTGCAATTTCTTCAGGTGTGGCTTCACGGCC
>JAUHXW010000440.1 GCA_030426705.1 Gammaproteobacteria bacterium | reverse complement strand
TTGTAGTTGGAGATCGGGGTCATTTTCATTGACCTGCCCGTATAGTCTGTCACCAACGATTGGATAGCCCAGATGCTTCAAATGCTTACGAATTTGATGTTTGCGACCGGTTTTCAATACAACATCCAAAAGTGATTGGTCATTTTTGACCTTAACACAAGAAAAAAGACTTACTGAAGCTTTTCCATCAATAGGCTGTTCAACTGTTACCTTTGCTGGAAACGTGGAAAAATCACCTTGGATAATTGCCTGGTAACGCTTGTCTACCTGCCCATTAGCAAATTTTTGGCTGAATAACCTGGCTGCTTTTTTACTGTGGCACAACAGCATTAAGCCCGAAGTAGCCCGATCTAATCGATGTACCAAAAAAACCGGTCGTTGTGAACCTCCAACTAAGCTGGCCATATGAGTTTCTACCCAGCGATCGATACTGGCAAAATCTCCCCAACGACTGCCCTGACAGTAAAGGCCGTAAGGCTTGAACCAAATACTGTAATCACCCTGGTCATGCACCAACTCGGGAGTGGGTACCTGCTGATTTAATATTTCGGGGTCGTAATTCAGAACCAACTCATCATTGAGTTGTAAGGCTTTATTGACCCGGCGCAATCGTTTTTTGGTTCTACCACGACACAACCAAACAGCACCCTTTTGCATGGCATCTTTGATTGTTTGGTGTGACAGACCACTGGACTCAGCCAACAAACGGCTTGGCTTCTGCGTACTGTTTGCTGCATTGATTTTCAATGTAATTTGGATGACATCAGACATATTTATCTATCAGCCATAAGCACTTTGTGTTTGATTAGGCCAATATTACAATGATGGATATAAATGCAACAAACACCCTCTACCTGCAATGGTTAATTGATATCTCGGCTCTTGATCATTACCCTGCACTTTTTCTAAAACACCTTTTTCTACCAGAAAATCCAACATTTTTGACGAAAGTTGATTGGCTTTTAATTTAGCCGCAATCTCAATTTGCGTGGCCACGCCTTTGGCTGAATGAATCGCTTTCAAAATCTTTGATTCCACATCTGATAATTCAGGCATGGGCCCGGTATATTCAGGAAATTGTAGCTCGGGATATTTACCCCTGATTTTTTTGTAGGATGCTTGTATGGCTGAAATATCCTGATCTTTGTCGCCGGTTAAATGGTAGGTATGAAACACCCCTGATTCTTTTTTTCTGAAATCAACTTTGGCGAGAAAAATTGGCAAGTCACATCCTTGGGCTAAGTGGTAAAAACCAGTTTTCCATTTCTCCACTTTGCCGCGGGTACCTTCAGGGGTGAAGAGAAAAAAAACATGACGGTCTTTGTGTTTATCAACAAACACTCTGATTTTCTCTATTTGTCCTTGCGCTCCGGAACGATTGATCGGTATAGCCCCCATCCACATCATCAATCGACCAACAACGGGTTTTCGACACCAGCTTTCTTTGATAGAAAAATAAATTTTGATATCAAAAATAATCGCTGCACCCATGGCATAAACCACATCCCAGTTAGAGGTATGTGGCGCTGCAATGGTTATACCTGCCCCATCATGACCTGAGTTAATGGCTTTCCAGCCAGTGAGCTTGAACCAAACTTTAAAAATAAACTTCAGCAAGTATTTAACAATGAAACCATCAAAAATGGTTTTGTCACGGATTTGTAGGGGCTTTTTGCTCATGTCACATAAGAATGATTGCAATCACCGCATTATACCATTGAGGTGTTGAAATCTTCTCACTTTAAACTGTGCTTTATACTTATTAACTCAACGATTTACACAGCTGAATCATTTAACTCAAATTTATCTGCATCGAGGTAAAAAGGATAGTCCTGCTTAAATCGCTCC
>JAUHXW010000439.1 GCA_030426705.1 Gammaproteobacteria bacterium | reverse complement strand
AAAACAATGGGCTCTTGGGATGAATTATCTATTTACCAACAGTTTTATAGGCAAAGCGACATATGAATTCAATGATGGTACTTTCGAGACCAATGCTGACGAAGACCGTTGGTTACTTCAATTGGCATATGGCTTTTGATTAGGAGAGATGTATGAATTATTTTCAGAAAAACAAAGTTAGAATTGTAGTTAGATCATTCTTGGTTTTTTCAGCATTTTTATTCAGTTCAATGAGTATTGCTGCCGACTATCCCGAAAAAGGTGATTTTCAGAAAGGTGCCAAAGCATGGGCAGAAAACTGCGCACGCTGTCACAACATGAGGGATCCGAAAGATTTGCGCGATGATCAATGGATCACTACTGTATTCCATATGAGAGTCAGGGCCGGACTGTCTGGGCAAAAAACCAGAGACATCTTGACATTCCTTCAAGAGTCTAACAATCCGCCATCACCAATCTCTTCTTCAAAAAATTTCAAAGTTAAAAATGAAGATGTTGGGATGACTGGGCAAGAAGTATATGAACAAACTTGTATTGCTTGCCATGGTAAAGATGGTAAAGGTTCAATACCAGGCGCTCCAGATTTTACGGATCCCAATGGGGTTCTTTCTCAAGACAATGATACATTGTTGAAGCATATTAGAGACGGGTTTAAATCTAAAAACTCTCCAATGGCAATGCCAGCGAAAGGTGGAAATCCTTCTCTGTCGGAGGAAGACTTGAAAAATGTAGTTGCTTATATGATTGCACAGTATAAGCAGTGATTTGGTGATTTAGGAACAATAAGTCTTACAAAGCTCATTGTTCCTTTCTGAAAAAGACAAAAATTTCAATGAAAACTTCTGAACACAAACACACAGACAGTACGAACAATGGTAATCATCAGTTCCACGGCATGAATGCAGATGCCAGGGCTTTGAAAATAACCGGTTGGCTAACGGGTATATATTTTATTGTTGAATTGGGCTTAGGAATTTACTCGGGCTCTGTTGCAGTCATTTCAGATGCATTTCATACGTTCTCCGCTGTGGGGGGTGTGTTGATTGCTTTGATTGCCAATAAAGTGGCTCTCAGACCTCCTGGTAAGAGTCATACTTTTGGTTTGATTCGCGCTGAAATTGCCGGAGCACTTTTGAATGGATTGTTCCTACTTTTGATGGCAATTTATGTGCTTTGGATGGGTTACACACGACTTCAGTCAAGTATTGAGTTACCGACGAACATTATGTTTATTTCGGCCATTGGAGGATTAATCACTGAGTTTATTTCCATGGGAGTCATGTGGAAAGGATCGAAAAACAACTTAAACATGAAAGGTGCATTCTGGCATGTTTTACAGACCTTTGTTGGCAGCATCATTATTATCATAGCTGCTTTGGTGATCAAGTTTACTGGTTGGCATCCTATTGATCCAATCTTGGGCATGTTATTTGGGTTGGTGCTCTTCATAGCAGCTGTGGGAATAATCAAAGAGAGCTTTGAAATTTTGCTCGAAGCCGCTCCTAAAGACATTGATGTTGATGATATCGTTGATGATTTAAAGAAAATAAAAAACATCAAAGATATTCATCATGTTCATGCCTGGGCGTTGACCACTGGAAAAAACTTGTTTATGGCTCATTTAAGAATTGATGATATGACCATGCATGAGAATACACTTTATGAGGCCAATAAAATTCTAAGGCAAAAATACGGCATTTATTTTTCTACATTGCAAGTTGAAAACAAGTGTCCATTGGATTCTACTGCTGAATTTATAGATTACCTTGACAGCAGTCAACCTAAACCATCTGGAAACCCCAATGGCGATCAAGTTTAATCACAGTCTTTCAATCATAGCTGTTATGTTTT
>JAUHXW010000099.1 GCA_030426705.1 Gammaproteobacteria bacterium | reverse complement strand
AATCGGGGATCCATTGTGAATAGCCCTTAAGCAGTTCAAAGAACATCAACTTGCATTACTAGTATAAAAAAATAGATATCGAAGCGAAGCGACCCGCCGACCTGGTTAGGCAGAGCATGAAGTCAAGGCGGTTTGGCGAAGGAAAGAAGCCTTGATGTAATGCTCGATAAGCCGTGAGTGTAACGAATCAGAAGGTCGAGCGCTCAATTACTCGAAGTCTTGCGAAGCCGGTTTTTATCCGCAGGATAAAAGAAGGGAAGCAAGACACCTTATATGATACGGATAGCAACATTATGTCACTTTTCACATTCCACACACAGAGAAAAACTAAAATAACCATTTGAATCAAGATTTTAGGCCCTATATATGTGGCTGTTGAAAACTTAATTTTATAAAGGAGCACTCTATGTCATTTGAATTACCCACACTACCCTATGCAGAAAATGCTTTGGAACCACATATTTCTGCCGAAACACTACAATACCATTATGGCAAACACCACAACGCCTATGTGAACAACTTGAATAACATGGTTAAAGGAACTGAATTTGAAGGCAAATCTTTAGAAGAAATTATCATGAATTCAGAGGGTGGTGTTTTTAACAACGCTGCACAAATCTGGAATCACACCTTTTATTTCAATGGCTTTTCTCCAAACGGCGGTGGTGAACCAACTGGAGCATTGGCAGATAAAATTAATGCAGCATTTGGCGGTTTTGATGCTTTTGTTGAAAAATTCAACCAAACAGCCATGACCACTTTTGGCTCAGGTTGGGCCTGGTTGGTACAAAACAAAGATGGCGACTTGGAAATTGTTAACAGCTTCAACGCCGGCAACCCAATGACCGAAGGTTATCATCCATTGTTGACCTGTGATGTCTGGGAACATGCCTACTACGTTGACACCCGCAATGATCGTGGCGCTTACCTGAAAAACTTCTGGAACATTGTTAATTGGGACTTTGTTGCCAAAAACTTGAAATAATATAACAAAGTAAAAAAAATACTGACCAGTTAAAACAAAGCTGGTCAGTATTCTTGAACTTATCACTGAACTTTTTAGTCAAACGTTCTAAATTCTGTAAGACGTTTTCATGAAAATAATTTTATTTGGCTTTATCGCCCTACTACTTTTGTTACTTTCTTCAATAGGTCTATTCAAAATATTTGACACTCCATTCACTTCTACTGAACAAATCCCAGAAGAAAATCCAATTGAAATAATTAATAAAGAACAACTTAAGATTATAAACCCTCAATGTGAACAAATTGGCAAGCAAATCAGACAAGTATCACAAACAAAACAAACTTGTGAAAAAGATGAAGAATGTTCAACGGGAATTCACGGCTGTGGTTTAGTTTTGAACCATAAAAACCACATAAAGTATCACGATTTGATAGACCAGCAAAGAACAGAATGTGGCTTAGTAGAGTTTGTTGATTGTGTATATAAACCACCCTCAACAAATTACTGTGTCAATAATGAGTGTGTGGCAATAGAAAACACAGACACTCAAACATTGATTGATGAATTTATCTATGTGCACAAAAAAGCCACCCAAAATTGAGTGGCTTTTTTTACAAGTTTGCAGACTGTTATCGACTTACTGAAAGCTCAGGTTCTTGATCAACATCTTCACCTTTAGCTTTTCTTTTAAACAACTTCCTGGCTCCTGCCTTAATATCCAAACCGATACCATACAAAGAAGGTACCATCAATAAGGTCACAAAGAAAGCCATGAAAACACCAAAGGCCAATGAAACTACAATCGGTTGTAAGAAAGCAGCCTGGATCGAGCGCTCCAACATCATCGGCATCAAACCGACTATGGTGGTGACGGAAGTCAACAGAATCGGTCTGAATCGTGCCACACCGGCTTCAACAATGGCTTCTTTGGCAGCCATGCCTTTTTCTCGCAGTTTGTTGCAATAATCCATCAACACCAGATTATCATTCACCACCACCCCGGCGGCCGCTGCTATCCCGAAATATGAGAAGATGGCCATGGTCATGTTCAATGTGGCATGTCCAACAATGGCTCCCACAAACGCAAATGGTATGGCGATCAGAATTAAAATCGGCTGTGAATAACTCTTGAACGCCACCGCCAACAAGGTGTACATGGCAAAGAAAGCGATTAAATACAAGCCCATCACTTCTTTGATGAAACGCTTTTCACCTTCAGCCTGACCGACTGAACCTCTGATAATACCAGGGTATTTGGCTTCCCACGTTGGGTAGAAATTTTCTTCCAGGTCTTTGTTGATGTCTTCTCTGACATCATCTTTTAAATCAGCACTGATACGAGCGGCTCTGGCACCATTCCAGCGTTGGATGCTTTTGATACCAGGCGCATATTCCAGATTGGCCACTGCCAACAAAGGTACTTCCGTGCCGTCATTGGTTCTGACATAAAAGTTTTTCAATGACTCTATAGAGCGTCTTGACTCAACTGGATAACGCACTTTCACACGAACATCCTGACCGTTACGTGGAACACGTTGTACTTCTTCACCAAAATAGGCCTGTCTGACCTGACGATTAACATCCGCCAGGGTTAAACCTAACTTGGTCGCACCCGGTTTCAAGGTGATGCGAATTTCTTCAGAAGCACCTTCCAGGTTATTGCGCACATCGTACAAGTTTTCATAGGTTCTTAATTGGTCTTCCAATTCATTGGTCGCAGCGCGTAATACATCTAAATCAGGATGTCTGATAGATAATTCAAAACCGGGGTCATTGTTACCTTGGGTATATTGCACCGAAACTTCCTTGGCGTCAGGCACATCACCCATTAACTCACGCAAACGTACTGAGGCTTCCTTGGCTGACATATTTTGTACTGCCACAGGTCTTTCTTCTGGTGGCGTTAATTTCACAATTGCAATCACACTGTCGCGACGTGAACGGGTGTACCAGTTTTCAATCAAACCGCCCTCGCCATCAGTTTTTGCATTGATTTCGTCTTCAAGTGCCTTTTCAGCCCCTTGTAATTGAGCCAGGATTTCCAAAGCCCTGCTGTATGGCGCACCTTCAGGTAACACCACATTGACAATAATTTCATCCGATTCAATGTCCGGCATAAAGCTTTTCTTCACCAAGCCATTACCAAACATGCCAAAACCAATGATCAAAATGCCGATGAATACACTGGTGGTCAGATAACGGTGATTCAACGACCATTGACTGATTTTGCGATAATGTTTATCAGCAAAATTCACAATGCTTTGTGAGATGGCTTTTTGCATACGACCAAATCTTTTTTGTTGGGTTCTTGGCTTCATGCCAGCCAAATGCGCTGGCAATATCAACAAGGATTCAATCAATGAAAAAGTCAGAGCCAAAATCACCACCCAGGTGATGTGTCGGGTAAATTCACTGGTTGAACCACCCAAAAATAACCAGGGCATAAAGGCCATGATGGTGGTCAAAACCCCAAATATTACCGGTTTAGCGACCAATTGTGCGCCGGATACCGCGGCTTTCACACCACCGCTGTTGCCATTTGAATATAGGCGATTAGACTCACTGTGAATGCCTTCGCCAACAACAATGGCATCATCAACCACGATACCCAGCACCAGTAAGAATGCAAAGGTTGATAACATGTTGAGTGAAACACCCACGGTTGGCAAAAACACAAATGCGCCTGCATAAGCGGTACCAATACCCACGGCCACCCAAAAAGCCACTTTGGGTCTGAGGGTTAACATCAGCACAATCAACACCAACAACAAACCCAGGAAGGCTGATGAACCAATGGTTTCCATGCGGCCCTTGAAATCTTCTGCCTGATCATTCCATAAAGTCAATTTAGCGCCTGCAGGTAAAGTGTTCTGCCGTTCGGCTATCCATTTACGCACCGAATCAGAAGCAGTCACAATGTCCATGATTTCAGTGGTCATCACCTGTATCAAAACACCCGGTTCACCATTTAAGGTAGCCAATATAGGATTGTCTTCAAAACCATCAATCACTTTAGCAACATCACCGACTCTGATGACACCACCATCGGCCGTTTCCTTAACAATGATGCTGGCAAAATCTGCTTCAGTATCCGCTTGACTTCGCACTTTTAATTGATAAGTGCCTACTTCCGTTCTTACCGTTCCAGATGATTGGTTCATGGAAGAATTGCGAATCGCAGTGGCGACATCTGAAAAAGTAAGTCCGTATCGCTTCAGTGATTCTTCGCCAACTTCAACAGATATTTCCTCGTTACGGGTTCCAAACAGTTGCACCACTGTGATGGCGGGTAATTGCGCCACTTCCCTGCGCAGGGTTTCTGCCAGACGTTTGAGTTCACGCTCGGTCAAGTCACCATGTACTGCAATGCGGATAAATTCATTGCGATTGATCCACTGTTGAACAATGGGTTGTTCAATATCTGTCGGAAAAGATGAAATCGAATCTATGCGAATCTTTACGTCGTTCATGAATTGATTGAAATCAACCTGTTGTTCAGCCAGGATATAAACCTGCCCCATACCTTCCCTTGACGATGACCTGACCCACTCGATGGCGTCCATATCGCGAACGGATTCCTCAATCCGCGACACCAATTGTTCTTCCACATCTTGTGGCGACGCACCTGGCCAGCTGACACTGATTTGCAGCCCCGGAAATCGAACTTGTGGATCCATTTCACGTTCAAGTGACGTAAAGCCTATGATGCCAGAGATGATGATACCCCACATCATCAAATTGGCTGCTACTGAATTGTTTGCCCACCAGGCTATCAATCGATTCATTTGTTTACCCTACTTTTAACTGTTTAATTCTTTATAGCTGCGATACCAGAGCAGCTGCTGTTTGGCTGGCTTTGTCCAAAGGTTGTACCAACATACCTTGGGTGGCATTGGGTACAGTTGACACTGCCACTTTTTCGCCAACATCTATACCATTTGCTATCAAAACTTTTTGCTCAGAAGTAGAAATCACTTCTACTGAACGAATGTCCAGTTTGTTTTCACCGTCAACCACATAAACCTTATCCGCATTGCGCAAAGCATCTCGTGGAATTACCATGGCTTGTTTGGTTTCAATGCCTTCTATTTCAGCCTGTACAAACATACCTACTGCAAATGGCACACCAAATGCTGCACCTTTGCCATAAGGATCCTGAACTTCAGCTGTGGCATAAATCAATCGGGTTTGTTGGTCAACTGAAGCATTGGTTCTGACAATACGACCTTGCCATTGGTGTTGATTACGCCCCATATTAGATTTGAAATGTACAACAGGGCCTTCACCGGCTTCAGCCATATAACCCATCGGCAAGTCCAATTCAGTTAACTGTAAATCAGTCAGTGGTAATTTCACTTCAACCACATCAATCGCAAACACTTTACCCACTTCAGTGCCTGACGTGATGTATTGACCCAAGCCTATTGACTTGGCAACGACTCGGCCGGTAAAAGGTACACTGATTTCTGTTCGTGCCACATTCAATTTTGCTTCTTTCAACTCAGCTTTAGCGGCTTTTAAATCCGCTTCTGCTTGTAAAACCTGAGGCTTGTTCAAAGCAAAATCAGTCGGTTTTACATTGCCATTTTTTTGTAACCAGGTGTCTTTCTTCATTTTGGCATTGGCCAATTCACGTTCCAAACCAACCTGGGCTGCAGCCACTCTGGCCTCTGCTTTGATCACCGCCAATTTATAATCGGTGTCATCTATTTTGATTAAAGTGGTATCTGGAGCTACTTGCCCACCTTCGGCAAATGAATCAGCGATACTGACCACATGACCAGAAACCCTGGAAATCAAATTGATTTCATTTTTTGGCTTAACCTCACCTTGGGTGATTACACCAGGCGTGATTTCTTCGGATTTCACCTCATCAACATACAATGAGATTAAACGTTGTGTGGATTCTTTTTTCTCAGGTTCTGGTTTCGCTGCGGCCAAGGCCTGGACAATGTAGAAACTGACAGCAAGCACCATCACAGGTGCAACAATCTTCAATATTTTTTTCACGGCTTTAATCCTCTTGGGTTAATCTGGTTTGTTTGGCTTATTAACGCTGATTTTTTAAAAATGTTACAAAGTTGGACACATTCATGACTTTTGGCCCATAAGCAAGCAGCCAACCTTGCACCTTTATTATTTGAACATGACTAACTCATATTTTTCATGGGCAAATAGTCACTAATTACCGTATATTTCGTAGGCCATAAGTCATGAATGGCTTCAAAACCCTGACTAATGGCACAGCAAAAAAACCACCAATCCATCTATTCTGGTAATGTTAATTAAAGGAACAAAGGCATGAAAATTTTTAAAGACGAAGAAAATTTGAATTTACCAATTAAATTAGACAGCACCAGTAACGGTGAATTTGAACCTGTTCCTTTACAACCACCACAGCAGTTAGCCAATCATGAAGCTAACGAAAACGCCGAAAGAATGGCCAAAAAAACCAATTTATCAAGAAGAGGATTTTTGAAATCATCTTGCGGCGCCGCCAGTACCTTATTGGCGTTTAATTCAGCTTTTGCAAAATTCGGAATGACCGGTGGTTTTTACCAACTATCAGACGATGCCGCAGCGGAAGCCAGTCTGGCTGATTCTGAAATGTCTGGCAATGAATTTATCTTTGACGTTCAAGGACATTTTGTTAACCCCAATGGTGATTGGCTCAAAAAATTGCCTGAAACTGCAAAACCTTTGTCATTCTTGCCCAAATCACAATGCGATTTGGCTGATCAGCCTGATGACCGCAGTTATTTGAATTGTCTCGGCAGTGATGAATTTATCAAGGATGTGTTTATGGATTCTGACACCGATTTGATGGTTTTGTCCTTTGTGCCTTCAGCTGCTGACAGTGAACCTCTGACCATTCAGGAAGCGGCTGCCACCCGTGAAATCATCGATAAAATGGACGGCAATCATCGTTTGTTGTTGCATGGTCGCGTTAACCCCAACCAGCCAGGTGATCTTGAAGGCATGGATGCTTTGGCTGAGGAATGGAAAATTTCTGCTTATAAAACCTACACCCAGTTTGGCCCTAAAGGTATCGGCTATTGGCTGACCGACGATGTAGGCATGGCAATGATTGAAAACGCCCAAAAGTTGGGCGTTAAAAACATTTGCATTCACAAAGGCATCCCATTTGGACCGAAATCATTTGAACACAGCTTGTGTGATGACATTGGTGCAGTGGCCAAACAATACCCTGACATGAATTTCATCATTTACCATTCTGGCTATGACATGGGTCACCAGGAACAAGCCTTCAGCAGTGCAAATACCAATCGCGGTGTTGATTCACTGATTCACTCGGTATTAAAACACCAGGTCAAACCCAACAGCAATGTGTATGCTGAGCTTGGCAGTACCTGGCGATTCTTGATGCGCGATCCCAATCAAGCTGCCCATGTTTTGGGCAAATTGTTGAAATACATTGGTGAGGATAATGTGCTTTGGGGTACCGACTCAATCTGGTACGGTTCACCCCAAGATCAAATCCAGGCTTTCAGAACCTTCCAGATTTCCAAGGAATTTCAGGACAAACACCAATACCCTGAGTTAAACAAACAAATCAAAGCCAAAATATTCGGTTTGAATGCTACAAAACCCTATCAAATCAGTGCGGAAGAAGTGGCAAAATTCATAAAAAAGGACGCCGTTGCATCAGCCAAACAAAACTATTTGAATAACCCGACACCACATTTCAAGACTTATGGTCCTAAAACCCGTCGCGAGTATTTGAATTTATTGCGTTGGAGTTAAAAAAATCAAGTCGGCTGAGCCTGTCGAAGCCTTTCTGGGACTAGAATTTCATCCAAACCCTGAAACACCGCCTTCGACAGGCTCAGGCTACTTAAAAATGAAGATGCTAAAAAATCAAGCAAGGAACTCTGTTATCAATCCAAATGCAAAAATTTGTCTTTTTTGGTTTGCAGGTAATACTTGTTGTGAGGATTATGACCCACTTGTATCGGCACCCTATCAACCACTTCCACACCTTGTGATTCAATGGAGCGGATTTTTTCAGGGTTATTGGTCATCAGTTTAACTTTGGACACTTTCAAGTGTTTAAAGACAGCTGCCAACATATCATAACTGCGGTTATCTGGTGGATGACCCAATTTGACGTTCGCATCGAAAGTATCAAAACCCTGATCTTGTAGCTGATAGGCTTTGATTTTTTCAGTCAAACCAATGCCACGGCCTTCTTGTCGCAAATAGACAATCATGCCCTGCCCGGCTTTACTAATTTTATCCATGGCATAGGCCAGTTGTGGACCACAATCACAGCGCATACTGAACAAGCCATCACCGGTTAAACATTCCGAATGCACGCGAATCAATACTGGTTCACCCGGAGTAATGTCTCCTTTGACTAAAGCCAAATGATGTTCCTTTTCATCGTATTTATTAAAGAACATGTGCAATTTAAAATCACCATGACTTGTCGGCATATCAATCACGGATTGTTCTTCGACAAATAAATGCTTCGATCGTTTATATCGTATTAAGTCTTGAATAGTGATGAATTTTAAATCGTGTTTTTGTGCGATTTTGTAAAGCTCTTCTGTACGAGCCATAGTACCATCTTCATTCATGATTTCGCAAATGACACCTACATGTTGAAATCCTGCAAAGGTCGCTAAATCAATCGCTGCTTCCGTGTGCCCTGCGCGTCGCAAAACGCCACCTTTTTTTCCAATTAAAGGAAAAATATGTCCGGGTCGACTAAAATGCTCAGCCAAAGTGCTTTTATCAACGAGCGCTTTTATCGTATTTGCACGATCAGCGGCTGAAATACCTGTAGTATTTGTTGGCAAGTGATCTACAGAAACTGTGAATTTGGTGGACAATTGATCCGTATTCCGATTCACCATCAAAGGTAAATTCAAACGTTCTGCTCGTGCTTCTGTAAGCGGGACACAAATCAAACCTCGACCATGAGTCGCCATAAAGTTCACTGCTTCAGGCGTCGCCATTTCTGCGGCCATTATAAAATCGCCTTC
>JAUHXW010000098.1 GCA_030426705.1 Gammaproteobacteria bacterium | reverse complement strand
AAATTAGACTATATTTCAATTCAAATGAGAAGACCTATTTTCAAATATTGTCTTTCAACGTTTGTATAGACGATTCAATGGCGTTTGTTAACTGTGCTTGATCAGCTTCACCACCACCTTGGGCAAAATCAGGTCTGCCACCACCTCTACCACCAACTTTCTCCAGGATGGATTTAATCAAATCCCCAGCTTTTATTTGCTGACAACTGCCTTTGGTGACGCCAACCAGTACTTGTGCCTTATTCCCTGACACATTACCAAACACCACCACGCCTTTCTCATATTTACCTTTAAAGCCATCAACAAAATCGCGTAATACAGCCGTGTCTGTGTCTTCAAAAACATGCGTTAAGAAGTGTACGCCTTGATGTTCAACAACTTGTTGGTAAACATCACTGGCTGATGCGGCGGCTTGTGCTTTGTTCAGTTGTTCAATCTGCTTTTGTAATTGCTTGTTTTGTTCAAGAACTTTAACTATCGCTTCTCCAATACCGTCAAAGGGCGCATTGAGTTTGCTGGCTATTTGTCGGGTTAATTGTTCTTGCTGTTGTACCCAATCAATCGCTGCTTCGCCGGTGATGGCCTCTAGTCTTCTGATACCCGATGCAACTGAAGTTTCCAGGGTTATTTTGAATAGCCCGATTTCACCGGTAGAATGCACATGCGTACCACCACAGAGCTCAACAGAGAAACCGCCAAAGTCCATTACTCGGACCTGATCGCCATATTTTTCACCAAACAAAGCCATGGCGCCATAAGTAATGGCGTCGTCATAACTCATGAGTTGGTCTTTGGCACTGAAGTCCTCACGGATTGCCTTATTAACCAGTTTTTCCACTTCTGCCAATTGTTCCTGACTGATGGGTTGATTGTGGGAAAAATCAAAACGTAGCTTTTCGGCATTAACCAAAGAACCTTTTTGTTGCACATGGGTACCCAACACATCACGCAACACTTTGTGCAATAAATGTGTTGCCGAATGGTTCAAAATCACTTTTTGACGATAATTGTCATCAATTTGCGCATTGACCTTCTGATTGGATTGCAACTCACCGTCAATCACTTTGACATGGTGCAAATGAAATTGACCGGCTGCTTTCTGTGTATCAAAAACTTCTGCTTTAAAAAAACCAGCAGATAATGTGCCAACATCACCCACTTGGCCACCAGATTCTGCATAGAAAGGTGTTTCATTCAAAATCACCACCGCTTCATCACCGGCTTGTATGGAATCAACTGGTTTACCGTCTTTCAACAACATCATCACTTTGGCTTGACCTTCATGTTGTTGATAACCATTGAACACAGTTGGTGCCAAATCCTTGATGATATCGGTTGAGATCTGATTGCTTTGGGTAAACTGTTTGTTTGATCTTGATCGGTCTTTTTGCGCTTCCATACAAGCATCAAAAGCCGCCACATCAACAGCACGACCATCTTCACGGGCCACATCCTGCGTTAAATCCAGTGGAAAACCAAAGGTGTCATAAAGTTTGAAAGCCAAATCACCTGGAATTTCTGCCTGCTCACCCAGTCCTCTGGTGGCTTTTTGATACTCTTGCAGACCAATATCCAGAGTTTCCGCAAATTTGCGTTCTTCTTCTTGTAACGCGGATTCTATGGCAGTCTTTTGTTCCACCAGTTCAGGGTAATCTTCACCCATAACATCTATCAATGGCGCCACCATTCGATGAAAGAATAAATCTTTGGCTCCCAACTTATTGCCATGCCTGGCAGCACGTCTGATGATTCTTCGTAATACATAGCCTCTGCCCTCATTCGACGGCAACACACCATCAGCAATCAAAAAAGCACAGGTTCTGATGTGATCAGCGACCACTTTAAGTGACGGGTTGTCCAAATCTTGAGCACCTGTTAATTTTGCGGCGTTTTTGATCAGATGCTGGAATAAGTCAATGTCGTAGTTATTGTGCTTACCTTGCATAATTGAGGCAATGCGTTCCAGGCCCATACCGGTATCAACACAAGGCTTTGGTAATGGTATCAAACTGCCATCGGCTTGTTTATCAAACTGCATAAACACCAAGTTCCAGATTTCGATGAATCGATCGCCATCTTCTTCCGGCGTACCTGGTGGACCTCCAGCAATGTGTTCACCGTGGTCATAAAATATTTCGGTACACGGGCCACATGGGCCGGTGTCGCCCATTTGCCAAAAATTATCTTTGGCACCTATTCTTGAAATTTTGTTAGCTGGAAAACCAATTTCATCTCGCCAAATCTTTTCCGCCTCATCGTCTTCCTCAAAAACAGTGACCCATAATTTTTCTACAGGCAATCCCAGTTCTTTAGTCAAAAAATCCCAGGCAAATTGTATGGCTTCACGTTTGAAATAATCGCCAAAACTGAAGTTACCCAACATTTCAAAAAACGTATGGTGCCTGGCGGTGTAGCCAACCTGATCCAAATCATTGTGCTTGCCCCCTGCTCTGACACACCTTTGTGATGATGCAGCACGGGTGTAATTTCTTTTTTCTGCACCGAGAAACACATCTTTGAATTGCACCATGCCGGCATTGACGAACAGCAAAGTAGGATCGTTACCGGGAATCAGCGAACTACTTTTTACCGCTTGATGTTGTTGCTTTTCAAAAAACTCAATGAATTTATTTCTGATTTGTTGGGTTGTTAACATGGATTGTCAAAATTGCAATAAGCAGGAAATTTTATTGATTAAGGTCTATAGTTACAACCTTTATAAAGCGTTAACCCAAGGATTCTTCAAATTTTTTCACATCTTCGGGTGTGTCAATGCCATGCGGCATGGGTTTGACAGCTTTGGCAGCCACTATGATTTCACCAGATTGCAGGGCTCGCAGTTGTTCCAAAGACTCAACAACTTCTAAACTGCTCGGTTTATTTTTTGCAAACCGATTTAAGAAACCCACTTTATACATATACAAACCAATATGGTGCTTATAATCCATGCCAAACGGGAGACTCATTGGTTTTTTGAAAGTTTTTTGACTCCAGGGAATCGGTGCCCTGCTGAAATACATGGCTCGTTGCTTATGGTCAGTCACTAATTTGACCACGTTCGGATTGAATAAATCATCAAGGTTGGTAATTACCTGATACAAGGTGCCAATACTGGCCTCAGGATGATTTTTGAGCACATCAATCACTTGTTCAACATTTTCAACTGGCACATTGGGTTCATCACCCTGATAATTCAACACCCAGGTTTCATCATTCCAATCCATTAATTTGGCACATTCGGCAATACGATCTGTACCAGATTGGTGATCGGCGGAAGTCATCACCACTTGATGACCATGTTTGGTGACCAAATCAAAAATGCGTTGATCATCAGTGGCCACCACCACTTCTTTTGCGCCTAATTTATTGGCAGCCTCTATCGCCCACAGTATCAAGGCTTTGCCTTTGAGCTCAATCAATGGTTTACCGGGTAAGCGAGTGGACGCATACCGGGCCGGAATACAAATCACAAATTCGAATGCGCTCATGACATCACCTTTTCAATCAATTGATTGATAGCAGCTTCAGTGGTTTCTGGCATTTTGACTTTGACTTTGACCACCCAGACATTGGGCAATTGCAGGTGTTCGCATTTCACTGCATCCTTTTCCGTCATTAAAATCATGTTTTCCGCATGTGGTGTAAAATCAGCTTCACTGAAATCATGATGGTCAGGAAGTGGCGTTTTAATGATTGGGATACCCGCTTTTGATAAAGAATTAAAGAAGCCGTCCGGGTTGGCAATGCCAGCCATAGCCACCACCTTTTGGTTGCGAAATTCTGCCAGGTCTTTGGTTTGTTTTTGGTGGTTCAATTGATGAATTTCATCAATTTCAAGTTCGTAATGATGCTGGTTTTCAAAGGCACCTTTGAACACCACCAAATCCACATCATTCAATCTTTCCAATGGTTCACGCAAGGGTCCGGCTGGAATCATCTGGTGATTGCCAGTGCGCCATTTGGCGTCCAACATCACGATTTCAGCATCTCTGCCCATAGCCAGGTGTTGCATGCCATCATCAGCAACAATCACATTGACTGAATAACTGTTGATTAAAGCTTTGGCTGCTTTGACCCGATCTTTTCCCACCATCACAGGAAGTCCGGTGTTCTTGGCCATCAGCAAAGGTTCATCTCCGGAAGCCGTCGGGTTGGCATTGGCAGTCACAAACATCGGTTCAACTTTACGTTTACCACCATAGCCACGAGACACAATGCCAGGACGATATCCCATAGACTTTAAATGACTGGCCAACCAAATGACCATAGGAGTTTTGCCACCACCGCCAGCTGTGATGTTACCTACAACAATCACCGGCACTTTCAATTTATGGGTTTTACGCAAACCCATGGCATACATGTTTTTGCGGGTGGAGACAATCCAACCAAATACTTTGGCACCCAATTTGGCCATGCCACTGACATCGCCACCACCATACCAGCGTTTTCTTATTTTTGCTTCATTCACCGCCATGAGCACCTTGGTTGGTTAACATCTGGCTTTGCTGCAGTTGTGCATAAATACCGGGCTCAGCCATCAATTGTTCATGCGTACCCACTTGCGCTACCCGACCCTGATTCAGTACCACCACTTTATCCACATCTTCAATGGTAGATAAACGATGTGCAATGACCAAAGTGGTGCGGTTTTTCATCAGTTCTTGTAATGCCTGCTGTATGTGCTTTTCAGATTCTGTATCCAGGGCAGAAGTCGCCTCATCCAAAATCAGCAAAGGCGCATCTTTTAAAATGGCACGGGCGATGGCGATGCGTTGTCTTTGACCGCCAGATAACTTGGTGCCATTATCTCCCAACTCGGTATCAAAGCCCTGTGGTAACTGTTGAATGAATTCTAAAGCGTTGGCCTGTTGTGCCGCTTTGACAATATCCGCTTCATCACAATCGGACTGAGAACCATAAGCAATGTTGTTTCTGACTGTGTCATTAAACAACACAACTTCCTGACTGACCATAGAAATATGATCACGCAAGCTTTCCAGACTGAATTTTTGCAGGTTTTCACCATTAATAAGGATTTCACCATCAGTAACATCATAAAACCTTGGCACCAGGTTGACCAAAGTGGTTTTACCACCACCTGATGCACCCACCAAAGCCACACTTTCTCCTGCATTAACTTCCAGGTTGATGCCATCCAAAGCCTTTTTATTGGTTGACTGATCTTCTTTGTCAGTATAGGTAAAACCCACATTCTCAAAATTCAACGCAACCTGGTCGGCTGAAAATATGTGCTCACCCGTGTCTTTTTCCGGCTGTTCATTCAACACGGACATCACACTGTCAGCGGCTGCCATGGTGGTTTGAATGGTAGAAAAAACATTGGAAAGGTTTTTGATGGTTGGCATCAATAACAACATGGCCGTCATGAACGACATAAAATCAAAAGGACCCATGCCGGATTTGGCGGCGAAGAACATGATGGCGGACAAAGCCACTGCCACCAGCATCAAGTTCAACGATGACATCACCTCTTGTGTCGCCACAATTTTGACTTGTAACTGTCTGTTTTTCTTGATGTTTTGGTTGAATTTTTGTTGTTCTTTGGGTTTGCCTTTGAAAATCTTCACGATTTTATGACCTTTGACCACCTCTTCAACCGTTTGGGTGGTTTCAGCAATCGATTGTTGGATACCATGACCAATCCTTCGAAAGCGTTTGTTGATGACCCGAATGATTAAAGCAATGATTGGAAACACAATAAAAGCAATCAAAGCCAATTCCCAGGAATAATAAAACATCACACCCAGGTAAAAGACAATGCCCAACAGTTCCCGAATAATGATCACAAAATTCTTCGAAACACCATTGGCCATTTGCTCAATGTCAAAAATGATGCGCGAAATCAGCCCACCGGCAGAATGTTCATCATAAAATTTCTGAGGTAATACCAGGTACTGATTAAAGACTTTACGGCGCAAATCGTTAATCACTTTACGTCCCACCCAGGTGAAACCATAGGCAGCTGCAAAATTACCTATGCTACGAACCAGGAAAATACCAATCACAAAAACAGGGATGTATTTCACCCATTGCTCATCCTGTTCAGCAAAACCATTTTCAAGAATCGGCGACAGCATCCAGGTAAACAAGCCTTTCATCGAAGCATCGATGATCGCTCCGAGGATGGCTAAGATGAATACCCATTTATAGGGCTTGATATAACACATCAAACCCAGGTACGTAGTCGGCTGGTGCGGTTGTGTACTCACTGATTTTCTTTGGATTGGGTGGTTGCCATTGACACTTTGGCAAAGCCCATATTGCCCAAAACATCCATTGCCATGACCACGTGTTTGTGAGCGACATTGGCATCCGCCTTGATAATCACCGGCATGTCTCTGGCATCTTCAGTAATTTTTTGTAGGGCATTTTTAAGCGATTGGGGTTTGGCATTAACCAGTTCGTTATTATTGACAAAAAACACACCTTTTTGGCTGATAGAAATGACCAACTCTTGTGCCTCAGATGGGGCCGCTTTGGCACTGGCTTCAGGCAATTCTATTTTCAGTTTAGCTTGTTTCTCAAACGTGGTACTGACCATAAAGAAAATCAACAACAAAAACACCACATCAATCAAAGGCGTTAGGTTTAATTTGCGGTTATCGTTATCTGGGTTGGAAATTCTCATCGGCTTACTTCTTGCTGATGGCATCAATCAATTGCATCACCTGTTGTTCCATCACAATGGTTTGGTCGGCAATTTTGTTCTTGAAATGTCGGTAAAACAACACGGCAGGAATCGCTACAATCAAACCAGCAGCTGTGGTGGTCAAGGCTTGAGAAATACCACCCGCCAATTGATTGGCATTACCAACACCAAATTCCATGATATTCGCAAAGACTTTCATCATACCAATCACTGTTCCCAACAAACCCAATAATGGCGAAACTTCACCAATGGCACTCAGCCAATTCAAAGGTTTTTCCAATTGGTGAGATATGTGACGTCCGGCGTCTTCTACTGACTCAATGATTTCTTCCCTGGGATCCATGCGCTTGCGCAAAGCTGCAGCCATTAAATAACCCAGAGGTGAAGTTTCTGCCAATTGGTCAATGTGTTTCTGATCCAGGTTTTTCTTTTTGGACCATTCGATCACCTGATCGGGTAATTCTTTGGGAATGATTTCCTTGTTACGTAAACTCCAAAAACGTTCACCAACAATCATCATGGCCAAGGCCATCAGGATTAACAGGAAAATCATGACGATGCCGCCACTGCTGACAATTTCAAACATGCACCTTACTCCGGGATTTAGTTTTGCCGTATTGTAACGGCTGATTCGTTAATTTTCTGCAAATAATTCAAACGAAAACTGCAGTCAAAAATTTGGCTGCAGTTAGTCTAAATTAACTCAAATCACCAATGAACACCACGCATCAGACTGGCAAAAGCCATTTGCTCAGGCGAGACTTCTCTCGGTGCACTGTCCTTATCACCACGAGCTGCAGCTGAATCCGGGAACATATTGAACGCGGTATTCATCATCACTTCCATGGATTTGGGGGCAATGGCATGCATGACTTGCGCAAAGATACCCAGACGAGTGGCAATGCGTTGTGGCCTTCTGATGATGGCATCTTTAATAAATAAAGCAGCCTCTTCAGGTGAAATGGTCGGCACATTGTTGTACATTTTGGTGGGTGCAATCATCGGAGTTCGCACCAAAGGCATGTTAATGGTGGTGAATGCCACATTCAAATCATTGTATTCAGCTGCCGCACACCTTGAAAACGCATCCAAAGCAGCTTTTGAAGCGACATAGGCTGAAAATCTGGGAGCATTGGTCAAAACACCGATCGATGAAATATTAATCACATGACCTGAACGGCGTTCTGACATACCTGGTAAAAATCCCATAATCAAACGCAGAGAACCAAAATAGTTCAAATCCATGGTGCGTTCAAAGTCGTGAAAGCGATCGTAAGACAAAGCAATTGAACGGCGAATTGAACGGCCGGCATTGTTCACAAGAATATCAACCCCACCTAAATCTTCAATCACATCCTTGACCAGTTTTTTGGCCGACTTCTCGCTGGATAAATCTGCGGTGTAATGACTGACCTTCACACCATTTTTCTTCAACAGTTTTGCTGTCTCTAACAGTTTTTCCTCACCTCTGGCCACAATAATCAAGTGCGCACCCGCTTCAGCCAGCATTTCAGCAACAGCTAAGCCTATACCAGATGAAGCTCCGGTAACCATCACCCGTTTGTCTTTAACTCGACCTGATAATGACTTATCAATAAACAGATCTGGGTCCAGATTACGTTCCCAGTAATCCCACAAGCGCCAGGCATACTTTTTCAGTTTAGGTAATTTAATCCCCGATCCTTTCAGTGCTTTTTGCGTTTCACGATCATCAAAGCGGGTCGGGTAATTAATGAATTTCAAGATTCCGGGAGGAATGCCCAAATCATTGAAAATTTGCGCCCTGATGCGTTTCACTGGCGAAAGCATCATCAAACCTTGCTTCACTGCACCAGGAATAAAATTAAAAATTCTCGCATCAACCCGCATGTTCATTTGCGGCGCGCTGGCAGCTTCAGCAAAAATATTCAACACAGAGCCTATACGTTTAGGATTGGAGTCGGTGATGTGGAAACAACCACCATCCAAGCCTTTTTTGTGAGAAATATAATCAATTACATCCACCACATAATCAACTGGAACCATGTTTAAACGACCACCTTCGATACCCATCATGGGCATCCACTTGGGAAAAGTGTTGCGCAATTTTTGAATTAACTTGAAAAAATAATAGGGACCATCAATTTTATCAATAAAGCCGGTTTTTGAGTGACCTAAAACCATACCCGGACGGTAGATACGAAAAGGAATCTGGCAGGTATGTCTGACCACAGCTTCAGAGTCATGTTTGGTTTTGAAGTAAGGGTGATCCAGACCTTCGGCTTCTTCAAACATGTCTTCACGGAACACACCTGGATACATACCAGCA
>JAUHXW010000438.1 GCA_030426705.1 Gammaproteobacteria bacterium | reverse complement strand
ATTTGAAAAAATATTTGGAGGGATTCTTTTAAGCCTAACTATCTTCCTAAATTTGATTTTATGTGTCAGTAATCTATCCGTTGGTTTGTTATGCCAATAACAACTCGTTAAATTTATCGGAGATGACCATGAAAAAAAATGCGTTGATCACTTTGTTTTTAAGTTTTTTTATCTGCGCTGCTCAAGCCACCCTGTTGGTCGTAAACAGCAATGAAGATGTGATTCAAGTTGATAATAATTGTACCTTGCGTGAAGCCATTACTGCTGCCAATTTTGACATTTCAGTGGATCAATGTGGAACCGGGTTGGGAGATGATTTAATTTGGGTGTTGCTTGGTACTAGTGGTGATGCCATTCAATTAAATAACCAGTTGGGTATTATTGATGGTGTTGAAATTCAAGGGCCTGGCGCCGATAATTTGGTACTTTTTCCTGCCAATGGTCATACTGGCCACATCTTTCAAATCAACACCGACCGAGATGTTACTTTTAAGGATTTTCGCATTGGTGGCGCACAATCCAGTGCGGTTGATGTGGTTGAGGTAGGAAATTTAACCATTGAAGACATGAGATTTATAAACAACTCTACAGCAAGCACCGAAAAAGGTGGTGCTCTCAATATCAACACACCCTCAAGTGTTGATTTCAGTGAAAACAGAACCATACTGATTAGCAACAGTGAATTCAGTAACAACCAGGCGCTCCAGGGTGGAGCCATTAATATTGAAGAAAATTATTTGTTACATGTTGAAAACTCAGTTTTTGATAGCAATGTAGCTGTTGAACTTCAGGGCGCTGCTTCTTACGGCAGTGCCATCAGCAAAAGTACAGACGATCTGAGTTTTGTCCTTCGTGATGCTGATACCATCATGAACAGTCAATTTCTCAATCACGGCGCCATGGGATCCAACAAAAGTGTGTTAGCACTTTCCTATCAAAACTTTGTGGTTGATCAAACTGTGTTTATTGACAATCATGACTCGCCCATTTCTGCGTCCAGTGGTCTGGGTTTGGTCAAAAACTCCTTATTCACAGGCACAACTGACGAGCATGCCATATTGAGTTATTTCAACACCGGTGAAATCACTGTGTTGTTTTCCACTTTTTTTGATAACAACAAGGCAATAGGTACCAGTCAAAACGCCACCGTTTATGTCAAAGGCAATATATTCGATGGTGATGGATGTGATGAAAACGTTACGGCTACATCCGGATCAATTCTGAGTCTGGGTTATAACATCGAGGATAACATTAGCCAAAACCTGAGCTGTACATCTCAGCCCACCGACTTGGCTGATACCGATCCAATGCTGTTACCATTGAGCACATATGGTGGCAATATACCTTATGCACCGCTATCACCCATCAGTCCTGCCGTAGACACAGCTCAAGATTGTGACTCCAACGACCTTTCTGGTGAAGGTCGCGCTCGTGATGGTGATGGTTCTGGAGGGCTGGGACAATGTGACATGGGCGCTGTGGAACGTCCAAACGCCTACGGATTGTCGGTTAGTTTTCCAGGCAATGGCGATGGAACCGTGAGCTTATCAGATTACAGTCTTTACTGTAACACACCAAATACTTGTCTTTGGCCCTTGCCGCAAAATGAATCATATACATTTCAAGCCAATGCTCAAAACGGCAGTGTTTTTGACTCTTGGGGAAACAGTTGTACAGGTAGTGGAAGTTGCGACATAACTATGGATGGATTCAAATTCCTCTCGGCCAATTTTACATTACTGAATGCGCCTGTTACCTTAACTGTTGAAAAGCATCGTACAGAAAACTATCTTGATGTCATTGTGACCAGTAACCCATCCGGAATTTCTTGCGACCCCACTTGCGAGTTTGATTTTGA
>JAUHXW010000097.1 GCA_030426705.1 Gammaproteobacteria bacterium | reverse complement strand
ATTACCCAAAGTTAAAGGTTTGAAAGGTCCATTGAGTTGTTTGTCTAATGCCCGTTATGGTATTTCATGGGGGCCGATTGGTTCGGCACAAGCTTGTTTACAAGAAGTATTGGATTACACCGAAGAACGTGTGCTGTTTGACCGAACTTTGAACAGCAATCAAATCGTGCAGCAAAAACTGGCTGACATGTCTCGTCGTATTACCACAGCACAATTAATGGCATTACGTTTAGGTCAATTAAAAGACGCCAATCAGTTACAACCCACACAAATTTCAATGGCCAAATGGAACAATGTTCGCATGGCTTTGGATATTGCCCGTGAGTGTCGAGATATGCTGGGCGGAGCAGGTATCACCACTGAACATCATGCCATCAGACACATGCTAAATCTGGAAAGTGTGATTACCTATGAGGGCACAGAAACCATTCACCAATTGGTGGTTGGACGTGAATTAACAGGTAAAAACGCTTTCTGACCATGTCAAATAATCAAAGTAAGGTCATCAACCGTGCCGAAGTTGTTGACCGCAATTTCATTGAGTTTGTTAAAAACTATCAGCCCGTTGAACCCAAACAAGAATTATCGATCAATGGGCTTACTCAACAAAAACTTTTGGAATTATTCGAGTCGCAAATACAGTCAAGACAGCTGGATTTGATGGCGCGAATTTTGAAACTGGAAAACAAGGTGTTTTACACCATTGGTTCATCAGGTCATGAAGGCAATGCCATGTTAGGTGATTTGCTGCGCCATACCGATCCTGCGTTCTTGCATTACCGTTCAGGTGGTTTGATGATGCAACGGTCACGACACGTGGCTGGGATTGATCCCATTTGGGACACTTGTTTGTCATTTGCAGCGAGTGAAAATGATCCCGCTTCCGGTGGTCGTCATAAAGTTTGGGGCTCCAAACCGTTATGGGTGATACCCCAAACCAGTACCATTGCCAGTCACTTACCCAAAGCCGTAGGTTGTGCTTTGGGTATTGAACTGGTACAAAGAACCACAGGCGATTTGCCCATTCCAGATGATTCCATCGTATTGTGCAACTTTGGTGATGCCAGTTCAAATCATTCAACTGCACAAGGCGCTTTTAATGCCGCCAGCTGGGCTTCTTTTCAAGGTCTTAAAACGCCAGTGTTGTTTGTTTGCGAAGACAATGGCATTGGAATTTCGGTTAAAACACCAGAAAACTGGATCAGTGAAAATTTCAAATACCGACCTGGTTTGCAATATTTCTATGCCGATGGACTGGATTTGGAAAATGGTTATTTACAAGTCAAAAGAGCAGTGGATTACTGTCGCCAAACCCGTGAACCGGTATTTCTACACCTGAAAACCACACGTTTGATGGGGCATGCCGGTACTGATTTTGAGGTGGATTATCGCAGTATGAAAGATTTGGAGGCCGCAGAAGCGTGTGATCCATTATTACAATCTGCAGCATCGGTCATGAACCATGGTTTGCTGAGCGCTGAGGCCATTCTTACCATATATCAAGACATTCATAATGAGTGCCTGGAAAAAGCCAACAAAGCCCATCAAGACAGTAAACTGACCACATTGGCCAGTGTGATGAAGCCTTTGGCGCCAACGGATTTAAAAAAGGTTCACGCGGAAGCGGCCAGAACAGCTGAACAAGATGCCCGTATGGCGTCTTTTGGCAGTGAAAAAGCTTTACCTGAGAAGCAACCCAACAAGCACATGGCGATTCAAATCAATCGTGGTTTACAGGATTTGATGCTCAAGTATCCAGAGACCGTGCTATTTGGTGAAGATGTCGCGCAAAAAGGTGGCGTTTATACCATCACCAAACAATTGTTCAAAAAGTTTGGCGCCAAACGCATTTTCAATACTTTGTTGGATGAACAAACCATTTTAGGCTTGGCACAGGGTTACGCCACTTTAGGCTTATTACCCATTCCTGAGATTCAATATTTGGCTTATTTTCACAATGCATGTGATCAAATCAGGGGTGAAGCTGCAAGTTTACAATTTTTTTCAAATGGGCAATTCAGTAATCCCATGGTGGTTCGAATTGCGGGTTTGGGTTACCAAAAAGGCTTTGGTGGGCATTTCCATAATGACAATTCCATTGCTGCGATCAGAGACATCCCAGGGGTGATTGTGGCTTGTCCATCGAGAGGGGATGACGCGGTCAACATGATGCGAACACTGACTGCATTATCTAAAATAAATCACCGAGTGTCACTGTTTATTGAGCCCATAGCGCTATACATGCAAAAAGATTTGTATGAAGAGGGTGATGGTTTGTGGAACAGACCTTATCCAAAACCAGGACTATACACACCACTTGGCTCACCCAGAATATATCAGGATCAAGCCAAAGACATTCTTATCATCACATATGGTAATGGGGTTTTAATGAGTTTAAGGGCTGCTAAAAAATTCCAGGCTCAATACCAAAAAACTGTTCAAGTCATGGATTTACGCTGGTTACAACCATTGAATGCAAAAGCAATCAAGAAACAAGCGGAAAAATTTGATAGAATAATCATTGTAGATGAAGGAAGACGCTCTGCTTGTGTAGGAGAGGGGGTAATCAGCATTCTGGCTGAACATGATGTTGAATACCAATACTTGAAACTTATCACTGGAGCCGATACATTTACACCATTGGCCGATGCTGCGAAACTGGTTTTACCAGATGAGCAGACCATTTTATCGGCTTTGATTGAATCTGAGGTATGAATTGACAGAACTTTGCATTTTATTTGCTGACATTGCTGAGAGCACCACACTGTTTGAAAAACACGGTGATGAAGCCGCTCGTAACGCGATTGCATCAGTTTTGGATGTGTTGCTCAAAGAAGCAGAGAAGCACCAGGGAGAACTGGTCAAAACCATCGGCGATGAAATCATGTGTGTTTTTCCCAAAGCCAACCATGCGTTGTTGGCGGCGATTGATATGCAAAATGCAGTCAGCGGTAATTTTGTGCTCGGTAATCACCCCATAGCCATTCGTGTTGGTTTTCATTATGGTGATGTGATTGAAGAAGATGGTGATGTGTTTGGAGATGCTGTAAACGTGGCTGCGCGCATGACTGGCTACGCCAAAAAAGGTCAGGTCATAACCAACTCCATCACTTTTAAAACATGCATTTTGCCGCCGTTTTTAACGCATCGTTCTTTAGGAAAGACCAAAGTCAAAGGAAAACTGCTGCCTGTAGAAATCATTGAAGTGTTGTGGCAACAAGACACCAGCCAGGTGACCAGGGTAACTTCTGCATTGGATATCAAAATTCCTGTCACCAAATCACAATTGGAATTAGCGCTTGATGGCAGAAAACAAATCATGACCGATCAGTCTCCCACCAAAACCATTGGCCGGGGTGATGACTGTGACATTCAAATCGCCATGTTAATGGCTTCAAGACATCACGGAGACATCCAATATTCAGGTGGAAACTTTAAATACACCGATGAAAGTACCAACGGTACTTGGATTAAACAAGGTGGTAGCGAACCCATCAGAATTCATCGCGAGTCTATGGTGCTACACGATGATGGAGAAATAGCCTTTGGTGAATTGGACTTCTCTAACCAAGAACAATTGTTAAAATTTAAAATTTTGAAATAGATATGCTTGAATTTATCAGAAAACTGGCCGGTTTTGGGCTTTTGACACTTTCTTTGGGCTATGTTGCAGTGAGTATGTTCTGATGCCTGTAAAATACCGAGAAAAGGCGCAAAAGTCTATTGTCAAGTTTCAATCAACTGCCTGGTTGCTGTACGTGTTTTCCATCCTGTTTTTGGTGGCTTCTTTGTTTCAATTGGCGCAAGGAAGTTTGTTCAAGTTTTTGACCAGTGGAGCGGTCTTTTTTGGCGCTTTGTTGTCCGCCACCTGGATGAGTAAAGGCAGACACAATAAATACCATTATCGGCAACGAAAATTCGTGATTAAAAAACCATTTCCGTTGATGATGCTGTCATCCTTAACGCTGGGTGCTTGCTCTTTTGTTGGTACCTGGTTTGTGGCAGGCTTTGGCTTATTTGAGTCCATTGCCTATGGCATCGGAGCTGTGCTGGGCTCAGTACTTTGGTATGGCCTGGATGAAGTCACATCATCTTCTTTTGGCGCTGTACAAGATCAGGACTCCAAGGAGATACTGGCGTTGAGTGAGCAATCTATTGTCAACATTGAACAAGCCAATAAACACATTGCGAACACAGAATTGTCAGATTATTTAAATAAAATTGTAAAAACCAGTCGTGAAGTGGTAGATACTTTGGTGAATCACCCTGAAAAAATCCCACAAGCACGGCGTTTTTTGCATTCATACCTTGGAGCCACAGAAAGTGTGATACAAAGGTATGCAGAAACTCACAAACTGGTTGAAGACGCTTCTTTGGAGCAAAATTTCAAAAAAGTGTTACAAAATATCGACCAGGTATTTGATGAGCAAAATAAAAAATTATTAGAGAATCAAGTATTTGATTTGGATGTGGACATCGAAGTGTTGAATACTTTGATGGAAAAACAAGGCATTAATTGATAGGTAAGAAAAATGAGCGATCAAGAAACAAAAACAGAAACTGAAGTTGTTACAGGCACCATCCAGGGTGAATTGGTACCTGGTGTGACTGAAGAAATGGTGCCATACAAAGATGTGGACCAGGAAGAAAAGGCACGCATTGATGCTTTGATGGAAGAAATTGATATCTCTGATGCCAATTCTGTGATTTTTTTCGGCAACAAGGCTCAGGAGAAAGTCACCGAAATCTCAGACAAAATGCTTGAAGGTGTTAAAAACAAGGACTTAGGGCGTTCTGGTGAAGCTTTGAATGAAATGGTTGCCACCATTCGTGGTTTTGATATTGATGAGCTGGACCCCAATAAAAAGCCCGGTTTCTTTGCCCGATTGTTTGGAAAGGCTAAACCATTGGTTAAATTCTTGCAAAAGTATGAGGATGTTCGCAAACAAATCGATAAAATCACCAACAAGCTGGAAGCTCACAAAACCACATTACTTAAAGACATCACCAGTCTTGATCGACTGTATGTGGCCAATTTAGAGTATTTTCACACCCTGGAAGACTACATCAAAGCAGGCGAGGAAAAAATCAATCAGTTGCACAACGAAGTCATCCCGGCCATGGAAAAAGAGGCTGAAGGCAGTGACGACATGTTATTAGCGCAAAAACTGCGTGATATCAGATCATCAACAGCAGATTTGGAAAGAAGGGTACATGATTTGCGTTTGACCAGACAAGTCACCTTACAAAGTCTGCCAAGTATTCGTTTGGTACAGGAAAATGATAAGGGTTTGATCAACAAAATCAACTCAACCATTGCCAACACCGTTCCTTTGTGGCGACAACAATTGGCACAGACTGTCACCATTTGGCGATCTGAACAAGCGGCAGATACCATCAAGGATGCCACCGATTTGACCAATGAGATGTTGGCAGCCAATGCAGAAAATCTGAAAATGGCCAATCGTAAAGTTCGTGAACAAATGGAACGCGGTGTGTTTGATATAGAAGTGGTGAAACAGGCCAATCAAAAACTCATTGAAACCATAGATGACAGTTTGCGCATTGCTGAAGAAGGTAAAGCCAAACGAGAAAGCGCTGTGGTTGAACTACAAAAAACCGAAGAGCAACTGCGCGAGGCTTTACTGACTGCCAAAGCCCGTTACAACGACATCAACAAAGCCACTGACTGATTGATGATCAAACCAATGAAACAGAGCCAGCCATGAACAAAGTGCTGGTTCTGTTTGCTCACCCTGTCTTTCAAACTTCACTTGTCAACAAAACATTACTGTCAGCCATTCCAGAGTCTGAGCACATTACTTTTCATGACTTGTATGAAGCCTATCCCAATTTTCTGATTGACGTTCAGCACGAACAACAGTTACTCAATGATCATGATGTGATTGTGTTTCAACACCCTTTGTACTGGTTTTCCTGTCCGGCTATTTTAAAAGAATGGATGGACCTGGTTCTAGAACATGGTTATGCTTATGGCACTGAGGGTAAAGCACTTGAAGGGAAAATTTTTGTGTCAGCCATATCCACTGGTGGAGATGTGGCCAATTACAAAGGTGACCGCAATATCCGTGACTTGTTAAAGCCATTCGAATTCACCGCCAAATTATGTAACATGCCCTATCTTCCGCCATTTATCACCTATGGCGGCTTGAAAATCAAAGCCGGTAATTTCGACCAGAACTTAACCCATGAATACCTTTCTCTTCAAGCTGAGAGATACAGATATCTACTGACTGAACTGGTTAAGGGGACTGTTTGTGAACAGGATTGTGAGGCGTACAGTACCATGAACCAGCGCTTCGATCATTTGGAGTTACAAAATGACTGAAGCATTTATCATTGCCAGTTTATTTTTTGGTATGGGTGTGCTGATGGTGCCGCTGGCAAAAAAGTTTAACCTGGGTTCAGTTTTGGGTTATCTGATTGCCGGTGCGATTGTAGGCATTTTATTGACTTTGGTAACACCGTTATTGGGCATGGATTCGGCTCATCTGCTGGAACAATTAAATCATGCATCAGAGTTTGGTGTGGTTTTGATGCTTTTTATCATCGGCCTGGAAATGCAACCCAGTCATCTATGGAAGATGAAAAACACCATCTTAAATGCCGGTGGTTTACAGGTGGGTTTGACCGCTTTGCTGATGATGCTGATAGCCATGTATGGTTTTCATCTGCCTTGGCAAACTGGCTTGGCAATTGGCTTGGTACTGGCTCTGTCATCTACGGCCATCATCATGTCAACTCTGGCTGAAAAAGGGTGGCAAAATACCATTGGTGGCCAAGCAACTTTCGCGGCTTTGCTGTTTCAGGACATTGCTGTTATTCCTATCATTGCTGTCATTCCATTACTGGTGGTAGGGGCGCCAACAGAAGCCCTCCATGCTGGTCATGGCATCAACTTAACAGCACATCTGCCCACTTGGTTGAAACCGCTTGTGGTGTTAGGCGCCATTGTTCTGGTCTATATCATTTCAAGGTACGTCATCAACCCATTATTCGACTACATTGCGCGAGCACGACAAAAAGAAATCTTTACCACAGCAGCTTTGGGTTTGGTCACCACCATTGCTGCTTTGATGTCACTTTTGGGTCTGTCGCCGGCATTGGGTGTGTTTATTGCGGGTGTGATTTTGAGTGAAAGTGAATACAGACATGAACTTGAAGCTGATATTGAACCGTTCAAAGGGTTGTTACTGGGTGTGTTTTTCATGACTGTGGGTGCAGCATTTAATTTTGCTTTATTTGCAGAACAATATGTACTGATTATTGGTTTGACCTTACTGTTGATTGTGACCAAAATTTTGGTGCTTTACGTGGTAGGAAAAATTCTGAAATTGAAAAAAATAGAACATGCTTTGTTCTGTTTAGCGCTGGCTCAAGGTGGTGAGTTTGCATTTGTTCTTTTGACATTGGCCGTAGGGCAAAGCGTTATTGATACGGCTTTGGCAGATACTTTACGTATCGTGGTGGCTTTATCGATGGCTTTAACACCATTGTTATTTTTGCTGTATGAAAAAGTTATTTTACCCAAACAAGTCAATTCTGGTAAAGAAACCAGAGAAGCAGACCCAATTAATGAGAACAATCAGGTCATTATTGCTGGCGTGGGGCGTTTTGGACAAATCGTGGGCCGACTCTTGCAATACAACCAATTTTCAATCACGGCTTTGGATGATGACCCCAATCGCATAGAAATGCTCAGAAAATATGGCTGGAAGGTGTTTTTTGGTGACGCCATGCGCATGGATTTGCTGAAATCAGCTGGCATTGATCAAGCCAAATGTATGGTGATTGCCATGGATGATTCAGGCAAGGTATTACAGCTGGCTGAATATTTAACCAAACATCATCCTAAACTGGAGTTATTTGTCAGAGCCAAAGACCGAATCGTGGCTTACCATTTACACCAGCTCGGTATTAAACACATTTACAGGGAAACTTTTGAGTCTTCTGCCAGCATGGGAGAAGCGGTTCTCAGGAGTTTGGGCTTACGCGCTTACCAGGCCAAAAGATCAAAATTACGTTACCAGCTTGAAGATGAAAGGTTGGTTCGAGAAATGGCTAAATCCTATTTCGATAAGGATGAAAAGGTGTTTGCTTTGAATGTGCAAGAACAACTGGACAGTTTGGGCAAGGTTTTATCCAATGATCAGCACATCAAGCAGCACAGACTCAATAACGACACAGGCTGGGATGAATCCAGCCTGATTGACGATTTGGGTCACAAAGACAGGTATTAGTTTTCCAGGTCTCTATAAATCATATTCAATGATCACAGGTGCATGATCTGAAAACCTTTCTTCTTTGTAGATGTGTGCGGATTTGATTTTATCTGCTAAACAGGGTGATGTGACATGGTAATCAATGCGCCAACCGGTGTTATTAGCCCATGCTTGTCCTCGATTTGACCACCAGGAATATTGATGTTCACCAGGCTCAACGACTCGAAAAGCATCCACTAAACCAAAGTCATCGAACAATTTGGTCAACCAGGCACGTTCTTCGCGTAGAAAGCCTGAGTTCTTTACATTACCTTTCCAGTTTTTGATATCAATTTTCTTATGTTCGATGTTCCAATCACCACAAATAACAAAGGGCTTACCTGTTTGTTTTAAATCAAGTAACACCGGCTCGAGTCGCTCCATGCATACATATTTAAAATCCTGCCTTTCTTCTTTGGCTGAGCCAGATGGCAGATACAGAGATGCCACAATCAAGTCACCCAAATCCACCTGTAACCAGCGGCCTTCGGTATCAAAATCTTGCCAATCCAATCCATATTTAACCTCAATGGGCTGATGTTTACTGTAAATGGAAACTCCAGAATAGCCCTTTTTGACAGCATCTGATTGGTAAAAGTGATAACCCTTGGGGATGAATAATTCAGGATCCAATTGATTTAATTGTGCTTTGGTTTCTTGAATACACAACACATCTGCATGTTGCTTTTTGAACCATTCAAACAGTCCTTTTCGTTGGGCTGCTCGAATTCCGTTGGCATTGAGGGTGATGATTTTCATGGCAAGGCTGTCGAAAAAATGGCAAATTATAA
>JAUHXW010000437.1 GCA_030426705.1 Gammaproteobacteria bacterium | reverse complement strand
GTGTTGTCCAACGCCTACCAACAAGCACAGTTGGAGTTACAGATTTTCAATCCCAAAACAGTTTCGGTTCAGGATTTGTTTATGGGGGCTTTGATTCCCGGGTTGTTGCTGGTGTTGTTGTATGCCTTGTACCTGCTGTGGGTCAGGATTCGGCGACCTGCTGCCATGCCTGAAATTAACATCGAACAAAAACCTGAACTGTCGTCCATTTTAAAATCACTGCTGCCTCCTTTGTTTTTGATTCTTGCCGTGCTGGGCTCCATCATTTCGGGTGTAGCCACACCGACTGAAGCCGCTTCGGTGGGTTCAATCGGTGCCTTGTTGTTGGCAGCGATACACCAAAAGCTCAGCTTTGATATGGTGCGGGAATCTTTGAAAGAAACGGTCAAAGTCACTGCCATGGTGTTCATGATTTTGATTGGTGCCGCCTTATTTTCGCTGGTGTTCAAAGGTTTTCATGGTGATGAAGCAGTGCAATATTTTTTAACCCACTTGCCAGGAGGTGAGCTTTCTGCCTTGGTGTTGGTGATGTTGTTGCTGTTTTTATTGGGCTTTATTCTGGATTTTATTGAGATCACCTTCGTGGTGATTCCGATTGTTGGGCCCATTTTGTTGATGATGGGCTATGACCCGGTGTGGTTGGGTATCATGATTGCGATTAACTTACAAACTTCGTTCCTCACACCCCCTTTTGGTTTTGCCCTGTTCTACCTTCGGGGTGTTACTGACATCAACAGCCGGGATTTATACCGCGGAGTGATGCCTTTTATTGCCTTGCAGCTGTTGATGTTATTCCTGTTATTTTATTTTCCTGAGTTGGTGGCTTTGATGTAATCAGGACCTTTGCACGATTCGTGAGCAAAGGTCTCTTCATCAAATGTTCATGTTGAGGTGACGTCACTGTCATAAAGTGCAATTAGAATGCGACCCATGATTCTTTTGGGAGCATGTGATGAAACCACTGGATTTAATTCAGGCTGTTGATGTTTCGTTGGTCAGCAAGCTGTTCGCCAGTCGCTACCACAACACCTTAATTCCATTGGCCAAAAAGGTTTCTGCTACCGGTGATGGCTGGATGTATGTGCTGGCTGCATCACTGGCTTCGGTAACTTTTGAGGCCCATCGGTTTTATGTACTGAGTCTGCTGTTGGGTTTTGCCATTGAACGGCCAGTTTATTATTTGTTGAAAAACCTGCTTCGCAGAAATCGGCCTTTCCGAACTTTGGGCATCAAAAATGCGGTGGTCCCATCGGATCAATTCAGTTTCCCCAGCGGTCACACTTCTGCCGCTTTCATGTTTTGTTTGTTAACGGTCAATGCTTTTCCAATCTTGTTGTGGCCTTTGGTTCTGTGGGCTTCGATGGTTGGCTTTTCCAGGGTGATTTTAGGCGTTCATTATCCAACCGATATTTTAGTCGGCGCCATCATGGGCATGTCCCTGGCTCAGGTGAGCTTGACATTACTCAGCGTTTAGGAGGTTTTGCATGTATCAAAATCAATTGAAACAATTGTTACACCAATTTCATCGACAAACCAATGGCCAATACATGCTGTCCAAGTTGTTTAATGATGCCGATTACCGCAATCGGGCTTTGTTGCAGCAAGAATTGCATGGTGGTGCTGACGACCGCAAACTGGTCAGAAAAATTCAGGCTTTTGAAGACATTTTACATTATGCCTTCAGGGTGGATTATTTACCTGAAACTGACACGCAAACAACCAAGTCCTGGCGGTTGGCTTTTTTCGCTTTGGTTTGCCTGAGCTTCGCAGTCAGTGCCCTGGCCATTGTCGATGACATCAAGAGTAATCGTCAGGAAGTAAACATATCTCAAGCAGAATGAGTTAATTCCGCCACAACATTGTCAATGTATTTGGCTTTC